>DATATI010000079.1 GCA_036268875.1 Polyangia bacterium
TTCGGCCGCCGTCTCGAGCATCTCGTACAACCCCTCGGCCGAAGGCGGCAACGGCGCCTACACGGTCGGCACATCGGACGGCACACTCTACTATATCAACGCCGCCACTGATCCGACGCCGAGCCACACATGAAGCGCACCATTTGCATGTATGTCTGGCTGGTCTGACACTGTCCTGTCCCGAAATAAGATCGAACACCCGCCACAGATGCTCCTCCAAGCGGCACCATCCGATCCAAACAGTCGCTTTTGATCGGGAGCGCATATCGCTCGCCGGATACCGGGCTAGCGGACGATCGAGACTGGGATCTGGTTGGCAATGTTGAGCAGTATCGATTGCAGTTGCGTACTGTCAGGCGTGTTGTAAGGCTGTCCGAAACCACGCACCAATGATGCACCATACGCGATCCCTGCTGGCGAGGCACCAAAGAGCACGGTGAAAATACTGATGTTGTTGCTCGCTGCGAGATCGGCCATATCACGCCCGTGCTGGGCGGCATGCCGCGCGCAGTTGCAAAGAGCGCTTCCGTCGTTGCACGCCAGTCCGTCAGCGCAGTTGCTTCCCTGAGCGTTCGAACAACACGCTGGTCCGCCGTCGGTCAGCAACACGATCGCCCGCGTGCCGTCGTTCTGAAACTGCTGGTTGGTTAGGCTGCCGATGGCCCGTTCGATACCGGCGCCTTGATCCGTGCCGCCGTAGAAGCCCGCATCGCCATTTTCGTTTTCGTTGAGTCCGTTGCAGAACGGCATCCAGGGATGGTTCGGCCAGTTGACGATCGCCAACCATTTGGGATCGGCATTCGCTTTGCTGCAAATAGCCAGTCCGGATTTCTTGTTCACGTTCAACGACGACAAGCCGTCGCCGTTCCATTGAACGCGAATTCCCGAATAGTTGTTGCGCAGGTTCTGCAGAGGACTCACCGCCCAGGACTTCGAGATGAAGACATCCAATCCCACCTGGTCGCTGGGTATGCCGAGTTGGTAGAGCGCATCCAGCATCGCGACGGTCGCCTTGACGGCGTTGTCGATCGGACAGCCGGACGACGAGCATGACGGGTACCCGCACGTACCTCCATTGCACGAGTAGTACGGCTGCGTGCAGTCGGAGTCCGAACGGCAGGAGACGCCATTGAAGGCGAACGAGTTGTAAAGGAAGCTGCCCGTGACATCCAACTCCATCACGATGTTGCGAACGCGATAAGCCGCCACGCTACTGCGGGTCACCGAAGCTTGAGAGAATCCCAGCACCCGTCCGAACGCCAAGCTGACGTTCCCGGCGGCGGCGGTCGGGTCGACACTGCCGCCGCTGACCATCACGGCGTTGGCCGGCACCGTGTTCGCAACGAAGCTGTGGCCGACGAAATCCCAACCGCCGAAGGTCACATTGGCGTCCCGCAAGACGAGCGGCTTGTTCAAGACTGTGTTGGCGGCGGCGATGCGCACCGCTGTCGAACGCGCCGAGCTGAGGCTGCCGGTGGCGCGCAGGTTGACCAACGCGGCATGAGCGGCGGCGTCGGTGCCATTCTGCATCTGCAAGCGTGCCAACCGGACGTACGCCAGATCAAACGCGAACGACGCAAAGCCCATCAACACCACGAGGCAGATCGCCATGAGGACGGCGATCGCCCCTGATTGGCGACAGCGCCCGCGCTGGTTCGTTGGGCACACCCTCGCTCGTGCCACAGACCCCCGAGGAACGCTATCAGAGCACCAATACCCCATTTTCGCGGCGTCAGCGGAGTCGCTTATGCACCCGCCTCCTACTCTTGTTATCGACTGATCGTGGTACTTATTTAATGTGCGGCCTACGAGCGGCAATAGCCGCCCGACCTGTCGCGGGGGCTATCCAAGAAGCGCGCTGCCTTCATCTGCGTCAGGCGGCGCTGGTGCACTCCGCGGACTCACATCGACTCGGTCGAGTTCCTTGCGGCTCATGTTGACCAGCTCCCCGTCCTGCGTGAGGCCAACGTGCCGCTTCCAGCCGCCAAAACCGGCCATTTTCATGTGGCTGCTAAAGTTTGATGCGACTGGGGTTTGCACCAAACCTGGCTTGTTCTCCCTTTGCACGGGGCGTACAGTGCCGGGGGAATAATGGACGCCAATCGCCGTGCCTAGCCGAGTCTCCGACATGAACGACACGCCGACGAAAGCAGCGGACCTGGTGACCAGGGAGATCGCCGGCGAAACCCTGATCGTTCCGGTGCGTCGGGGCGCCGTCGACATCAACACTCTCTATGTTCCGAATGTCACCGCCGCCCATCTTTGGAGCCACATCGACGGCAAGCGAACGCTGACTGATTTTGTCGAGCTGTTGCTGCGCACATTTCAAATCGATCGGGCGACAGCCGAAGCAGACGTAAATGATTTTTGTCAATTCGCTGCGCGAGTCCGCCTTGACGAGTGCGGCGCCGTTGAGCGGACAGTCACCTTGACTCAAGCGGCAAATCTCCCCCTGCCCTCGACCAGTTTGGCGTATTCCATCGCTGGCATCGGGATCCGTTTGCGTGCCGCCGCACCCGATGTCCATCTTCTGGCCACCGCCACCCGGCAGGTCTTCGCTTGCTCTCCGGGACCGGACGCGGAGATCGATCTTACGGTCGATTGGATGAGTGATCGAACGGACCCCGTCGCTGATTTGACAACGAACGGCGCGCAGCTGGTTTTCGATTCGGGTTATTTGTGGCGGCTCTATCGCGAGCCGGCCGGCGACTGGGTCGTTCATTTCATTTCCAGACGATTTGGCGCCCGCCCCTACAAGGTTGCCCGACTGTCACCGACCTTTGACCGTGGCAGCGTGCAGGTCGATCGTCGCGATGCTTGGTGAAGCCGCCATGCGCGCCAAGCGGCTGGCCCTTGATTCCGACATTCGCCGGTCGTGGATCCTGTTCGGCGATCCCACCTGGCGCCCGGCGGCGTTCGTGGGTTTGGCTGTGGGAGACGCGGATGCAGGCGCCGACGCGGCCGCCGAACCGATCGCGCGCGACGCCGGCGCCGTCGGCTCCGCCACTGTGGACGCGGCCACCGGCCCCGATTCTACCGGAGCTGCTGCGAAGGACGACGCGGGGTGCGCCTGCACGACGGCCAGATCGGGCGGCAGGGCGGGCGGCGACGCCAGTGGCGCCGGCGCCGCACTTTTGCTGGCGATCTGCGCGTCGCGCCGGCGTCGTGTCCGTCCTGGTACCTTTCCGACTGGGTGAGGAACGAGTACCTTTCTCGATTCTGTGGACTCGATCTTGCGCTGCGCGACCTTCTCTTTTGTCTTGCTGTCACTCCTGGCCGCGCCAGGGGCCGCCGCTGCCGCTGCCCCCGCGGGTGGCGCCGAGCCGGCCGTCGACGAGGCGTACCGCACCGGCATCGAGATGCGCCGCCGGGGCGACGATCGTGGCGCGTTGGCCGCGTTTCAGAAGTCGTACCGCGCCAACCCGGTGCCCCGCACGCTGGCCCAGATCGGCCTGGCCGAACAGGCCCTCGGCCGGTGGGTTGACGCCGAAGCGCACCTGACCGAGGCGATGAAGGCGACCAGCAACCCGTGGATCGTCAAGAACCATGCCTCGCTGGAGCCTGCTCTGACGACGATCGGCGGTCACCTGGGCAGCATCGCCGTCGAGGGCCCCAGGGGCGCCGCCGTCGACGTCAACGGAGCACCGGCCGGAACGCTGCCGCTCGATCACGCCCTGCGCGTGCCTGCCGGCACCGTCGTCCTCAGCGTGCGCGCCCCCGGTTACGTGCCTATGCAGCGGATCGCCACCGTCGCCGCCGAGCAGCTGGCGCGCGAGCAGATCGATCTGGTCTCGCTGTCGCAGGCACCACCCGGCGCGGCCGAACCGCCGCCCTCCGCGCGCACCAGCGGCGGCACGCCGGCGGCGCTCGTTGATCCAGCGCTCCCGGGCACGGGCGAGGCCGGGCAGCCGCCGCCCGGGCAACCCGGGTTGTGGCATCGGCGCGCAGCCTGGACGGCGGCGGGTCTGGGCGCGGTCGCGCTGATCACCGGCGCGACGTTTCATTTCATTCACGAGGACAAGCTGTCGAGCTACAACCGCAAGGACGCCAGCAACGCCGACGTCTGCAACCGGGATGCGGCCGGGCACTTCTTCGGTCCGGCCGACTGCGCCGACGATTACAACGGCGCCGCCAGCGCCAAGACGGGGTTGATCGTCGGGTACACGGCGGCCGTCGTGTTTGGTGGCGTGTCGGCGGCGCTGTTTCTCACCGCACCGTCGGAGCGAGCGGCCTCGACGACGGCGTCGCGCAGTCGTTTGCCATCACCCGAGCGCGTGCTGGGGTGCGGTCCGGGTCCTGGTCAACTGGGTATTGTCTGCGGGGGATTGTTTTGAACGTACACAGTCTCTGCGGTCGGCCCAGGCGGAAAATCGGGTACGGCTGATATCCCATTGGTCACGGTATCGAGGTCAACGAGCGGCCATTCTCCGGCGATTCAATCGCCGGCCGGGCCGCCCCCACCATTGTCCGATGATGCCGACATGGAAGGTTGGAACCCGCCGCAATGAAAGTCCTGGTGATTGACGTGGGTGGCACCAATATCAAGATCAGCACCGGCGGGCGCAAAGAGCCGATCAAGATCCCTTCGGGTCCCGCGATGACCGCCGCGCAAATGGCAAAGGCCGTCAAGAAAGCCACGGCCGGCTGGAGCTATGACGCCGTGTCGATTGGCTTTCCAGGACCGGTGGCAAATCAACGGCCGGCGACGGAGCCTCACAACTTGGGGCCCGGCTGGGTGCGGTTCGACTACCAGAAGGCCTTCGGCAAACCTGTGCGGGTGGTGAACGACGCCGCCATGCAAGCCTTGGGCAGCTACCAGGGAGGACGGATGCTGTTCCTTGGGCTTGGCACCGGCCTCGGCTCGGCGTTCGTGGCCGACGGCCAGCTAGAACCACTTGAGCTGGCGCATCTGCCCTATCGAAACAACGGCACCTACGAGGACTACGTCGGCCTGCGAGGCTATCGGCGACTGGGCCGCAAAAAATGGCGACGCCACGTCACCAAAGTGGTCAAGCTGTTGCAACAGGGTTTGCAGGCCGACTATGTCGTGCTGGGCGGAGGAAACAGCAAGAAGCTGAAGCGCCTCCCGTTCGAGGCGCGACTGGGCGACAACGCCAATGCCATCCTGGGCGGAATCCGACTGTGGAATGCAGCGCCGAAAGGTCGGCGCTGGTCGGTTTCAACGGCACGGCAGAAGGCGCCACCAGGGCGTACCGGCAATGGAAGGCCGCCACGTCGCCTCTCTGGTTCCCCAAGCGGCTGAGTCAGCCCACGGGACAGAAGAACTCCTCGCGTGTGACCTTTCCATTCGCGACGGTGAACAGACCGATCTCGTCAATTGCCCGTCGCTGCCCGTTCGGCTTGAAGGTGATCTCGCTCGTGTCCCGGAAATTCAGCGGCCTCCACGCTCACCGCATCGTCACTGAACAGCGTCGAGAGACATTCTTCGCGCCGGCCTTCTTTGACCAGCGCGACATATTTCTTCCCGACCTCATAGGTGTTCATTGTGGGCTTCTATTTCGTTGATTTGCTTCGCTGCGCCCCGAGCGTGAGTCGTTGCCCAACGTCGGAAAGTGTCCGGCCGTGTTTTACAAGCGTAAATTCTGAATCAACCTGACTGGCGCGTGGTCAGGCGCTGGTCGGCGTGGCTTGCAGGCGGCGCCAGAACAAGTACGAGAGCGCCCAGAGCACGGCGGTGGCCGCCGCCCAGCTCCACACCTTCGGGCCATCGCCCACCGAAAAGTGGGCGATGAGCGCAGAGCCGAGGGTGATGGCGAAGCCGGCGTGGGCCCACTCTTTGAGCCGCGCCGGCACCGGCGCCAGCAGCAGCACCACGCCGAGGAGCTTGGCCCACGAGAGCTCCACCCGGAAGTAGCTGGGGAAGCCGAGGTGGACGAACATCTGCGCCACTTGCGGCAGACGCAGTTGCGCGTAGGCGGTGAAGCCTATCTGCAGGCAGAAGAGCGCCGTGACGATCCAGAAGCCAATCACCAGTCCTTTGGAGCGAGGCACGCTCAGGTCCCCGGGCGAGAGGGCCAGCTGGAGGACTCAACGCCGAACTGCTTGGCGTACTCGGCGTTCAATCGCTGCCAGCCGCCGAACTTCATGGTCTCGGGGCCGACCAGGCGTCCCATGGGCTCACCGGCGAGGAACCGCTCCAGCACATCGAAACAGATGTGCCAGCCCGCCGCGCCCATCGAAATGAACCGACGGTCGATGTTGTGCCAAAGCGTGAGTCGCGTCCCGCCGCTGGGCAGCTGGTCAAGTTCCCAGCGGATGTCCTGTCCGCCCCAGTTGAATTCGAGCAGCTTGGGCGCGTCGGCCCGCTTCACCTCGGTCTCGGAGACAAGCGGCGTCGGCGCCCCCACGGTCGAGAGCTTGGCGGTTCCAACGGCGCCGAGGTCCTGGTCCGCATCGAACGGAGCCCATTCGCGGAGCTGCGCGGGATCGGTGAGCGCCTTCCAAACCTTGGCGGGCGGGTGGGCAAGGTCGCGGATCAGAACCAGCGTCCATTTCTCTCCTTCCTTGCGAACCTCCGCGCCCATCGCGGCCCCTGGCGCATATTGCTCGTGGTTGCTCATGGTCTTTTCTTTCCTTTCACAGAGGGCGCTTTTTCCATCTTGTCCAAGTGCTGCTCCAGGGCATCAACGTGCTTCGACCAGAAGCGCCGGAACGGAACCAGCCACGCGTCGAGCTCCATCAGCGGCTCCGGTCTCAGTCGATAAAGCCGTCGCTGCGCTTCAATTCGTGATTCGACGAATCCCGCCTCTCGCAGCACGCGCAGGTGCTTGGAGACGGACGGCTGCGACAGTCGAAGCTTGCGCTCGATCTCCCCTACCGAACGATCAGACGAGAGCAGCAAGCTCAAGATGGCCCGTCTGTTGGGCTCCGCGACGATGGCAAATGATGATTCCACGGCCGACGAGTCCTTAGGACTGCCCTTTCTTCGAGGATTTCACCTTGCCCGCCTTGTTGAGGGCGACCGCTTGGCGAATCAGCGCTTTGAAGGCGGCCTGATCAACTTTTTGTCCTTCCGGGATGTCGATCGCGCGGCGTACGTTTCCCTCGAGGCTGGAGTTGAAGAGACGGGCGGGATCCTTCAGCGAGGCGCCCCTGGCGAAGGTCAGCTTGACGACCTTCTTGTAAGATTCGCCCGTGCAGATGATGCCGTCGTGGGACCAGATCGGCGTGCCCATCCACTTCCACTCCTCGACGACGTCCGGGTCTGCTTCCTTGATGAGCTTGCGCATTCTGCCCAGGGTTTTCCCACGCCAGTCTCCGAGGTCGGCGATTCTTTGCGAGATGAGCTCCGACGCCGACTGGCCTGGGCTCGCGACCGATTTTTTCATGTTCTCATCCGTTGGCCCGCCTAGGAGGCTCTGCGATGATGGCAAACGATGATTCCACAGCAGACATATAGTCGAGCGTTTATATTCTCGTCAAGGTATATTCAGCGCGCCGCTGTCGTGCTGGCCGCGGGCCGGACCTGCAGGTGCGGGTCGACGCCATCGATCCGGCGCACTTTGTGTTTTCGGTCGTCGGTCCGGGGACTGACCAGGAGATTTCTATCGACGGCGGCGCCCTGCAAGGGTTTCACATCACCTCGCGCGGCGGCTCCGGAACGGACGGCTCGGTTGGTTCTGACGGGACCAGCGGCAGCGACGGCAGCGACGGCAGCGACGCCTTCTGCCCAGACACCGGAGGCAGCGACGGCAGCGACGGCAGCAGCGGCGGCGACGGAACCAGCGGCGGCGATGGAGGCAACGGGCAGGACGGCGGCAACATTCAGGTCACGGTCATCTGCGGCCCGGATGGGTGCTCGGCCGACACGCTCGACCGGATTCAGGCGGTCGTCGTCAGCGAAGGTGGGGCGGCTGGGCAAGGCGGCCGGGGCGGCACCGGTGGGCGCGGCGGTCGCGGTGGCGCCGGCGGTGGGGGAGCGACGTGCACCGACGAAGACGGCTCGACCACGGTCCTGTCGGCAGGTTCATCGGGCCACGACGGCCAGAACGGCGCCGACGGCTTGGCCGGCAATGACGGCGCCGCCGGAAAGCCAGGCCTCGTGACCTGGGTCGTGCCAACCGCAACCGGGGACGGCGGAGCTGATTGATCTGTTCGCGGCCGACGTCACGGGCGGCGACTCCCTTTTCGGCGTCATTTCAGACGTTTGAAAAAAGATCGACCGCCCGGTCGAACGCCGCGCCGGCCGTTCGTCATGTCAGCAGGACCTGGCAGAGGGCCGGCCCGATCCACTTCGAAACGAAGGAGACGACCATGCGCTTCATGATCATGCACAAGAACGACCCACGCACGGAGGCGGGCCAGCCGCCCCCGATGGACCTCGTCGAGAAGATGGGCCAGTTCATCGGCCAGTACGCGCAGTCGGGCCGCTTCGTCGACGGCGCGGGCCTGAGCGGCAGCAAAACGCGCACCCGCCTCACCTTCCGCGATGGGACGTGCACGGTGAAGCACGGCCCGTATCGCGGCGAGCACGAGCTGCCCGCGGCGACGCTGCTACTGAAGGTCAGGTCGCGCGACGAGGCGATCGGCTGGGCCGAGCGCTACGGCAAGATCCTCGGCACCGGCGAGCTTGAGCTTGGCAAGGTGAACGAGCCGTGGGACATCGGCCTTGGATCCCCGCCGGAGAATCCGCCGCTGCAGATCCTGCTTGTCGAGAAGGCCGACCATGCCTCCGAGGCCGGCGGGCGCAGCCCCAAGCAGAAGGGCGAGCTGACCCGGCTCCGGACCGAGATGACCAAGGCCGGCGTGCTGGTCGGAACGAACCAGCTGCAACCAAGCGCGAAGGCCAGGCGCCTGATGTTCACCAACAACGACTTGCGGGTGATAGACGGGCCGTTCTCGGAATCAAAGGAGCTGATCGGCGGCTTCGCGGTGATGGAGCTGTCGGGGATGAACGAGGCGATCGCCTTGTGCCGGCGGTACGCGGAGATTCTCGGCGGGACGCTGGAGATAGACATCCGGCCGCTCACGCCGCCGGAGGCGGCCTAATTTTCGGTGAACGACTTCAGCCGCTCGCCACGCGACGGGTGCTGCAACTTTCGCAGCGCCTTGGCCTCGATCTGGCGGATGCGCTCGCGGGTCACGTCGAAGTCTTGACCCACTTCTTCCAAGGTGTGATCGGTCTTTTCGCCGATGCCAAAGCGCATGCGCAGGATCTTCTCTTCGCGCGGGGTCAGCGTGGCCAGCACCTTTCGGGTCTGCTCGGCGAGGTTCATCGAGATGACCGCGTCGGCCGGCGAGAGCACGGCCTTGTCCTCGATGAAGTCGCCGAGGTGCGAGTCCCCTTCGTCACCGACCGGCGTGTCCAGGGACAGCGGCTCTTTGGCCAGCCGGAGGACCTTGCGGACCTTGTCGAGGGGAAGCTCCATCTTGGCGCTGATCTCCTCGTGCGTCGGTTCGCGTCCGAGCTCTTGCACCAGGTATCGGCTGGTGCGGACCAGCTTGTTCATGGTCTCGATCATGTGAACGGGGATTCGAATCGTGCGGGCCTGATCGGCGATGGCGCGCGTGACCGCCTGGCGAATCCACCAGGTGGCGTAGGTGGAGAACTTGTAGCCGCGTTTATAGTCGAACTTGTCGACGGCGCGCATGAGGCCGATGTTGCCTTCCTGGATGAGGTCCAGGAACTGCAGCCCGCGGTTCGAGTACTTCTTTCCGATCGACACCACCAGCCGCAGGTTGGCCTCGATGAGCTCGGTCTTGGCCTTCTCGGCCATGCGCTCGCCGTCCTGGATCTCGCGCACCGTATCGCGCAGGACCCGTTCGGTCAGCTTCGCCTCGCTCTCGACCTTTTTTTTCCGCTTTTGAGCGGTGGCGATGACCCGCGACATCTCCTCGACCTCGCCGGGGCGTAGGCCCAATTTTTGGGAGACCGCCCGCTGCCGCAGCGGCGACGAGCGGATCTCGCGCAGCGTCTGCCGGAACTCTTTCACCGACAGACCCGACTGCTGCTCGCGATCGCTGATCTCGCGATCGGCCTGATCGATGCGCTGAACGAACTGCTTCAGCTTCTGCACTATGTCGTTGATCTGCTTTTTCTTGAAGCGCAGTTCCTGCAGCACGGCCAGGATGGCCTGGCGAGAATCGTCCAGCTGCTTTTGCCACTTCTTCTTGGCGGCGGCCGAGGCCGCGGACGGGAGCGGCTCGGCCAGCGCCGCTTGCGCTTTCCAAAGATGCCGAACTTTGTCGATCAGCTTGCAGGCGCGGTCGACGTGCCACTGCTCGTCCAGTTCGCCGTCCTCCTCGTCAGCGTCCTTGAGGACGTCCTTGACCCGGATCTCCGCCTTGCGCAGCTTGTTGCCCAGGTCGAGGATCTCTTCGATGGCGACCGACGAGTTCAACACGACCCGTAAGACCCGTCGCTCGCCCTCTTCGATGCGCTTGGCGACCTCGACCTCGCTCTCGCGCGTCAACAGCGCCACCGAACCCATCTTGCGCAGGTAGATGCGCACTGGATCACTGGTAGAGGAGTAGCCGCCGGCCTCTTCGTCCTCCGCGGCCTCGCTCTTCGCGTCGCTCTCGGCGCTTTCTTCGTCGTCGCCTTCGCCGTCGGCGACCGCTTCGCCGGCGGGCTTGTCAGTGGCCTTGCCCTTCGCCGCGCCCTCGACCAGTTCGATGCCCGCCGCCGAAAACGCCGCCAGCCAGTCGTCCATCTGGGGGGACGACGCGAAGCTCTCCGGCAGATATTCGTGGACCTCGTCGTAGGTCAAGAAGCCCTTGGCTTTGCCCCGGGCGATGAGCTCGCTCTTTCGACGCTCGCTTTCCTTCAACGACGCTTTGTCCTTCTTGCCGTTTGGCTTTTCGTCGTTCTTTTCTTCCTTCTTGCCGCGGGCGCCGTTCTTCGCGGGCCCGCCACGCAAGCCAGCGGCGCCCTCTTCGGCGCCGTCGCTGTCTGATTCTGTATCGAAGGGATCGTTCATTTCTGCGGCTCGCCCGCGGTCTTGGCTTCGCCGACGGGCGGGTCGTTCACGGACGGCATGCTCATGATGTCCTTCCGGGCTGCTTTCCAGCACTTCTGGACGATCCACGACATCGAACGATCCTGTCGCATCGCTTCGGTTCCGATCTCCTTCAGCATCTCTTCAGGAAAGTACAGACTCTGTTTTCTCTTTTCAGATCCATTCATATCGACATCCTACGCGCCATAAGGCCAGAAGGCGTGGTATCAAACTCAGGTTGGTTATCGGAAGCGCCGATGGCCGGAAGACCATCTGAATGCCAGCACCTCGACATTATCTGCACGGCGACTACTTGGAACCATCGGACCGCAGCCCCGGCAGCGTGGTGTACTGCGCTTACTGCGACGGTTTTTGCCTGCCGGAGCATTTCTCCGACGAGCACCGGGGCGCCGAGAACATCGTCCGCTTGACGGCGGGCAAAAAGGTTCTCTACCGGGCGCGGCAAACCATCGAACGCCCGGCTGACGCGCCGAACTTCTTCGAAGGCACGCCCGATCCCGTTTGAGATAAACGAGCGGGCGCGCGACCTCCCCAGCCTCATGCCGCGTGTTTCGCGCTTGAATTAGGGCCGCGCGGTCGCGGCCGGTTGACTCCCCGACGAGGGGAATTGGTCAGATGACCTTGACGCCGCTGGCCTGGGGCCCTTTTTTGCCCTGGACCACCTCGAACTCGACCTTGGTGCCCTCTTGCAGCAGAGCGCCGCCGGTGTCGTTGGCGTGAACGAAGACGTCCTTGCCCCCGGCCTCCGGCGTGATGAAACCAAACCCCTTGGCGGTATTGAAGAACTTAACGGTGCCTTTTTGCATTGGTCCCGCATCATGAGGCATCAGGGGCGCGCGGACCACCAGATTCAAAGCGAAACGACGTTTTCTTGGTCCGGGGCACCGGCTCAGCCGGTGGCGTTCGGACGGGCCCCGGGGAGCAGATCGGCGAAGATGAAGCCGTCACGCCTGACAATCTCGCCGCTGCGGATCGGGATGGGCCGGCTGAAAATCGGGCCGGCATAGGCAAAGGTATGAAATTCGCCGTGCTCGCCGCAGGGATCGACTGAAGCGGGAAGGTCCGCCAGCAGGGCGGCGTCGAACTCGCGGCCCACGAAGGTTGGGTCCAGCTTGGTCGGGTCGATACAGGTCAAGCGGGCCTGAAGTTTTTCGCGCACCATGGCGGCGGCCAGCGCGTCCGTCGCCATCCCCCAGAGCGGAAACAGAGGAGTGAGCCCCGATCCGCGCAGGCGGCCCTCTCGATACTGACGAATATCCTGGAGAAAAAGGTCGCCGAAAGCGATCGCTGTGATGCCGGCATCCCGCGCCCGCGCCATCGCCTGAGCCATCCCCGACTCGTACGCGGCGTTGCTGCACGGCCAGGGAACGGGCACCGGCCAAAGCGGCAATCCCGCCGCGGCGGCCTGGGCCAGCAGCAGCTCGGTCCGAACCGCGTGCATCGCCACGCGGTCGGCGGCCTGGTCGATGGTCGTCAACAACCCGACGACCTCTACCTCGGCCTGTTGCCTCAGCACGTGAAGCGACCAGGCGCTGTCTTTGCCGCTGCTCCAGGCCAAGAGCACCTTCGGTCGACTGGCGGTGATGGTCGGCATCAGCTTCGCGAAGCGAAGGCGGGGCAGTCGCGGATGGGCTGCCGAGGATATTTGGTCGGCAGCGCGCCGCACATAAGGAACTGAGACGTCCTTGTCTGTACGACGCGGCTATTCGCGCAGCGATGGCAAAGGCTCTCCGCGAACGGGAGGGCGTTGATCTTTGGCCTGGTTTCGTCGTCGGGGCCGGGCGATCGCATCAGATCTAACCAGGGTGCCGGATCGCGGTGGCCACTGTCGAGCCCAATGCGATACGTTCCGCATTGAACCTACTTGGCCTTACGCGCAAAGCCGGGCCCGCCAGCGATCTTCCTATTTTTCTCGCTGAATTCTGGTTCAATTGAGAGTGGATGAACCAGATTCGCCGGCTGCGGTCATTTCCTCTGTAGATGGCGCCCAAACCGTACCTCCGCCTTGCTGCGCCGTTGCCAGAGCACGGTCAGGGCGGCGACGTTATCGACGACGGACCGGTGGTCTTCGACGTGCTCTTCAAGCGATATGCCGGGTACGTCGCCGGGCTGGCCGCGCGCCTGTTGGGGTCGGGCGATGCGGACGTGGACGATATCGTGCAGGACGTCTTCTGGCTGGCCTCGCGGCGCCTGGCCAAGATCCAGAATTTGATCCAGGCGCGTGGATGGCTTTCCACCGTGACCACCCGGGTGGTGCGGCGCAAGCTGATGCGCCGGCGCTTCCGCGCGCTTTTCCACGGCGATCAGCGCAACGTTGATGTTCCGGCGCGTGGCGCGACCGCGGAAGAACACGCCTTGCTCGCACGTCTTTACGAGGTGCTGAAAAAGTTGCCGACCGATCAGCGGCTGGCGTGGTCGCTGCGCTACCTCGAGGGCGAGCCCCTCGATGCAGTGGCGGTAGCGTGTGGATGCAGTCTTTCAACAGCCAAGCGGCGGGTAGGCGCCGCAAAGAGTGTGATCGATGAGGTGTTTCGTGATGACTGATCAAAGGTGGGGTGTGTTGGGCGAGAAGATCGAACCCAGCTGGAGACCGGAGCGCGAGCGCGTGACCCGGGAGGCGATCGATCGGCGCGCCAGCAGACGGCGGACAATGACCCGCGCGGGCTCGGCGTTGGGGGCGTTGGCGCTGGTGGCAGGGGGCGCGGGCGCGATCGTCGGCTTGAGGACGCATGCGCCACCGGCGACGGAGGCGATTTCGCTGTCGACGCAGGCGGCGCCCGCCCCGCTGGCGGTCGGCACGGTCACCGTCACGCATCTTTCGCCAGAGACGATCCTTGATCCGATGCCGGATCACCACGGGCGGGGGTTCGCGCTTCGTTCGGGTGGTGCGCGGTTCATGGCGCCGCACGAGGCGGGCAATCCGTTCGTGGTGATCGCCGGGGACGTGACGATCGAAGACCTGGGGACGATCTTCACGGTGCAGTACCTGGCTGCTGACAAGGTGGACGTCTCTGTCGAAGAAGGACGGGTCAAGGTTCACGCGCAGGGCGCGGACTCCGAGGTTGTCGCCGGCGAGCACCGGGCGTTCGCGGTCTCGCCGTCGCCGGCGATCAAGAAAACCAGCCGTGCGCTGGCCGAGCGGATCTCGCCGACGTCTTGGCGTCTGCTGGCCAAGAGCGGGCGCTACGACGAGGCCCACGCCGCCCTGAAGAAAGCGGGACCAAACGCCGTCCGCGACCAGACCGCCGATCTTCTTTTGGCCGCCGACACCGCGCGCCTGGGAGGTTACCCCGCGGGCGCGGTCCCCTATCTCGAGCGCGTCGTGCGTACCCACGCCGCCGATCCGCGTTCCAGCCTGGCGTCGTTCACCCTTGGGCGCGTGCTGCTGGACGAACTTGGCCGTCCCGCCGAGGCAGCCGAGGCGTTTGCCCGCGCGCGCGGGGCAGGCGGGCCCCTGGCCGAGGACGCGCTGGCGCGCGAGGTTGAGGCGGCGTCGCGCGCCGGCGACGCGAACCGCAGCCACACGCTGGCGCGCGAGTATCAGCAGCTTTACCCGAGCGGACGACGGGCCAAGGCCGTCGCGAGATTCGGCGGGGTCGACTGACGACGGCGGCCGCCACGGTGGTCGGCGTGGCACTGGCAATGGTTAGCGCGCGGGCCAACGCCGAGCCGCGCGACAAACCGCGGGTGTCCATCGCCATCGCTGGTTGCGATGAGGCGCTGGCGCGCGAGGCGCAGCGGATCGCAGCGATCGAGCTGCGCGCGGTGCTGGTCGAACAGACTTCCGACGGCGCGACCACGCAGATCGCCGCGACCTGCGACGCGGCGTCGGCGGATCTGCAGGTGCTGGATCCGACGACCGGCAAATCGCTGCGGCGTTCGGTGGCGCTTTTTCAGGCCGCGCCGGCGGCCCGCGCGCGCTTGCTGGCGCTGGCTATCGCCGAGTTGGTGGCAGCAAGCTGGTCCGAGCTTGAGACCAACCCGGAACCGAAGGCGCCGCCCGCCGTGCCGCTGGCCCCGGTAACGGCGCGCGAGGCGGCGCGCGGCGTGGTGGCGCGAGCGCCGATCGAGGTCGGGGTGGTGGCCGATGCGCACCTGCTGTCCAGCCGCGATCTGGTTCCGGGCGGCGGCGCCCGCAGCGCCATTGGAATCGGTGGTCGTTTCTTCTTGCGCATCGACGCCCTGGCCCATCACGCCGAACTGGCGCGCGATTCAGGGACCATCGCTTTGACGCTGGCCAGCGTCTCGGGCGCCGTCGGCGCCTCCTTCGACGCCGCCTGGCTGCAGCCCAAGGTGAGCCTGGGGGTGCGCGCCGGCTACGCCTGGATGAACGGGGTCGCGGCCAGCGCCGCCAGCACCGGACGCAGCGAAAACGACGCCTGGTTCGGGCCCGAGCTGGCGGTCGATCTGTCGGCTTGGCCTCGCGCGCGGGTCCATCCGCTGCTGTCGCTGGCCGCTGGCGCGCACATCGTGGGGGTCAAAGGAACCGTCAGTGGTGGCAACGACGTCACGGCGACCGGATTGTGGAGCGCTCTTAGCCTGGGCGTCGCGGTTCGATAGGTCAAAGACGTATGGGACGGAAAAAAACACGCCCCGTGAACCATCCTGGCCGGTGGCGGCCATTGTCTGTTGGGAGCTGGACGAAAGTGATCTGCCTGTTTCTCCTGCCGCAACGATGGCTTCCGATCTCGGCGGCCCTGACGGCGTGGGGTTGCGTCGAGCAGGCTGGACCAGTGTTGAGCAGCGCGCCCATCGTCAATCCCGATCCGGTGGCGCCGTTGCCGTCGGCCGCCCAGCTGGCCTGGCAAACCCAAGAGCTGACCGCCTTCCTTCATTTCGGCGTCGATACGTTTTCAGGCAAGGAACAAGGAGACGGTACCGACAGTCCGGCAATCTTCAATCCCACCGCCCTTGATGCCGGCCAGTGGATGACGACGCTGCGAACCGCCGGTTTCCGTCAGGCCATGTTGACCGCCAAGCACCACGACGGATTCTGCTTGTGGCCAACCAAGTGCACCCCGTATTCGGTGACAGCCAGCCCGTGGATGGGCGGTCAGGGCGACGTGGTCGGCCAGTTCGTCCAAGCCGCTCACGAGGCGAACATTCGCGTGGGCCTGGCGCTGTCGCCCAATGATCGGCACGAGACCAGTTTGGGCACGCTCGACTATCAAGCGGTCTTTAACTGTCAGCTCACTGAGCTTCTCTCGAACTATGGCACCATCGACGAGATCTGGCTGTGGGACGACAACGGCACCCCAGCCAGCTTTAATTTTGCCGCGGTCCACGACCTGGTGCGCCGGCTGCAGCCGGACACGCTGGTCGACGTCGGGAACGTCACCGCCAGTGTCGGTGCGGACCTGCGCAGCGTCGGGACGGCTTTGCCCACGCCTGATGCGGGCGCGCCCGATCAAACCAGCGTCAAACCCGAGCCCGGCAACACCACCGGAATGTTGGCGTGGTATCCGGCCGAGGCGGTTTATGGGATTCGTCCCGGTTGGTTCTGGCACGCCGCCGAAGACACCCAGCTAAAGTCGCTGGGACAGTTGATCGACGTCTATTACAACTCTGTCGGGCGAAACAGCGTCCTGCTGCTTAACGTTCCGCCCAACACGCAAGGCGTGCTGGCGGCGCCCGACGTCGCTGAGTTGACCCAGTTCGGCGCCGACATTCGGGACATCTATCGGCAAAATCTGGCGGCGGCCCGTCCTGCCGTCGCCGATTCGGTCTTCAAAGGCGTGCCCGTCCATGCCGCGGCGCTGGCGGTCGACGGAAGTCCCGACACGTATTGGGCCGCCGGCCAAGGCACGACCAGCGCGCGCCTCGAGATCGATCTCGGTGGGCCACAGACCTTCAACGTCGTCAACATCCAGGAGCCGATCGCGCTGGGCGAGCGAACCACCGCCTATCACGTCGAGGTCAGCACGGATGGCCCGTGGGTGACCATCGCCAGCGGCACGTCCATCGGCGAGCGCAACCTGCTGCGGGTCGGCACCATCACCGCCAGCAGCGTCGCCCTGGTCATCACGCAGGCACGCGGCGCTCCCGCCATCGCAGAGTTCGGCGTCTATCTATCGCCCTTTCTGTAACGGTCTCTTGGAATGCCGGGGGTTTTCAATGAAGGCTGACATCCGTTGCGCGGTATTTTTGTTTTGCTCGCTGCTGGCGGCGTGCAGTGGCGATATCGGTCGCCCCGGCGCCGGCGCAATGCCGGGCGGGATGTCGGGTACGACGGGGTCGGGCGGCGCCGGCGGCAGCAGCGTTCAACCGCCGCAAAATTGTCAGCAACCGCAGGCCGCCACACTGCGAGCCCGTCTGCTATCGCCCAGCCAGTACGACAACACCGTGCAGGATCTGCTGCAGGTCGGCGGTGATCCAGCCAAAGGCTTCGCGGGGGCGGGGTTTGCGCAGCTTGATGATTCTGCCGTCGAGCAACGCGCCAATGCCGCGGCCGCGGTGGCGCACGCCGCGGCCACGACGTTGTCGGCCTGGGCCCCGTGCAGTCCGACCGCCACCGATACCGCTACCTGCGAGCAACAGCTGATCGACGGGATGGGCGCGAAGGCCTTTCGCCGCCCGCTGACCGCCGACGACCGCACGCCGATGAAGGCGCTGTTCGACGCCGGCATCAAACAAAAGGATTTCGCCACCGGCGTCGAGTGGTTCTTGACCGGGCTCTTGCAGGCGCCCGACTTTCTGTATCTGCTGGCCAGGCCGGCGGGCAACGAAAAGCCGGGGCAGGTGGTGCCCATCGAAGCCCACGACATGGCCAGCCGCCTGGCCTACTTTGTCTGGAATTCTCCGCCAGATGACGCCCTCCTGGCCTCTGCCGACGCCGGTCGGTTGAACGATCCGGCCGAGCTGCGCGCGCAGTTCAACCGCATGGTCGGTGACCAGCGATTTCTGCGCGGGGTCTCCGGCTTTTATTCGCAGTGGCTGCACCTGGATGGTTTCGCCGAGGTGGCGCGCGATGACCAGGCCTTCACCGGCGACGTGGTGACGGCGCTTTCGACGTCGCTGTTGATGAGCGCCACGCAGATTTATTCGGCGCCGTCGCCCAACCTTTCGGATCTGTTTTCCGGCGACACCTATCCCCTCAACGCCACGTTGCGCACGTTTTATAATCGGCCGGGGACCGGCGACGGATTTGTGCCAGTGCCAATGGACGGTGAAGGCCGGCATGGCATCGCCACCCATCCCGGCTTGATGGCTTTGATGAGTCGGCCGGACGCCAGCAACCCCATCGCCCGCGGTTTGTTCGTGCTGGGGACGTTGCTTTGTCAGGACGTGCCCGCGCCGCCGGTGGGCGTCACCATTCCGCCGTTGCCGCCGATCATGCCGGGACGGTCGACGCGCGATCGTCTGGACCAGCACACCCAGAACGCGTTCTGCAGCGCCTGCCACAACAACATCGATCCGCCCGGTTTCGCTTTGGAGAATTTCGATCAGGTCGGGCGCTTCCGGACGGTCGACAGTGGCAAGGCGGTCGACACATCGGGCGTCATCCTCGGCGGCGGCGACATCGGCGGGCCCTTCGCCAACGGCGAGGCCTTGCTGACAAAGATTGCCGGCAGTCACGACGTCCGGAGCTGCTTTTCGCGCCAGTATCTGCAATACGCTCTTTCGCGTTCGGTGGTCGCCGCCGATCAATGCTCGGTTGACGATTTGGGGAAGACCTTCGCCGCGTCGGGCGATCTCAAGCAGCTGGTCGCCGCCGTGGCCAGCAGTGATGCCTTTCGGATGCGTTTGGCGGAAGGAGTGGCGCCATGAAGATTCTCAAGCACCGTCGGATCAAACGCCGCGATTTGCTCTCGTCGATCGGCGGCGCGGCGCTGGCCCTGCCGTTTCTCGAGCTGTTCGAACGCGCCGGCCGCGCCCAGAGTGCCGCCAAGACGTCGAAGTTCGCCGTCTTCTGCTACACGCCGGACGGCGTGAACCAGCAGGCGTTCTGGCCCACCGGAACCGAGACCAGTTTTCAGCTGAGCCCGATCCTGGCGCCGTTCGAGTCGTTCAAGGACAAGATGTTGATCCTGGGCCCGCAGATGACCGGCAACACGCCCAAGGGCGGGACCGGCCTTGCTTATGCCGGGCCCACCCCGCAGCACCAGGCGCCGGTGACTTTGTCCGCGCGGGTGGGGACTGGCTGCGGGACGGTCGGCGCATTTTGCAGCGCCGATCCCAACTTTGGGCTGCCGTACAAACCCGACCAGACCACCGCCAACAACACCATCAACGGCCCGTCCATCGATCAGGTGATCGCGACAGCGGTGCAGGGCGACAGTCTTTTTTCGTCGTTGAACTTCGGCCTTCACCCCATCGGCGGCGACACGCCGTCGGACATCAACTTTGCCCAGGACGGCACGTCGCTTAAACGCATGGCTTCGGCGGATGAAGCCTGGACCCGCATCTTCGGCGGAGCGGTCGTCAGCACGGCTCCCGGCGGTGCCGCCACCCAGGCGACGCTGGATCTCCAAAAACAAAGCGCGGTCAGCGATTTCCTGCACGCTCGTTTCGGCACCTTGCGCACGGTGGTCAGCGCCGCCGATCGCCAGACGTTGGATGGGCACCTTTCCGCGTTGCGAACCTATGAGGATCGCAAGACGAAACTGCTGATGTCACAAGCCAGTCAGATGGCGATGTGCACGCAGCCATCGAAGGGCAACGTGCCCTCCGACGCTGATTCGGTGCGGACTGGCTCCGACACGCAGCTCTTGTCGCCGTTCTTCATGGACATGATCAGCGCCGCCTTCACCTGCAATCTGACCAAGGTCGCGTCGGTGACTTTCGGATATCCCGGCGGTGGCGATGCCGGTGGACTGCGCATGCCGTGGCTGGGTTTCACTGATCCTTTGCATGCCATCTCGCACAACGGCGGCAACGCCGTCGCCCTGGACAAGTATCAAAAGATGGGCAACTGGATTGCCGGCCAAATTGCCGGGCTGATGCAAAAGCTGGCGGCGGTGCCGTTCGGATCAGGGACCTTGTTGGACAACACCACCATTTATTGGTTCAACCGCCACGGCGACGGCAATGCCCACTCGAACTTTGCGTTGCCCAATATCCTGTTGGGCGGCACCGGCGGTTATTTCCAGATGGGTCGCTACCTGCAACTGCCGGCGACCAGTCCGACCAAGGTTCTGATCTCGATCGCCAACGCGATGGGCGTGAATGTTCCGACTTTCGGCGAAAACGCGTTGAAAGACACGTCGCCACTGGCGGGAATAGCCAGCTGAACGTTCGAAACTGGCGCAACAACAGATGCGCCGCTTGAAAGAGAGAGAAACAATGATGGTCCCGATCTCTCCCCGGAAGAACGCGGGGCGATTTCTTCCGTTATTGATCGCGGCGGCGTTGATCGCCGGCACGCGCTGCAGTTCGACGCCCCCCACCCAGTCGCCGACGGGAAGCGGCGGAAGTTCCGCCGGCAGCGGCGGTACCGGCGGCGCGAAGGCCCCCGGCAGCGGAGGGGCGATCGACGCTGGAACGGGCGGAACCTCTGGTGGCGGCGCGCCCGGCGGCAGCGGCGGTTCCAGCAATGGCGGCGCCGGCGGCAGCCCTTCATCCGACGGCGGCGGGATGGGCGGCAGCGCGACGACGTTGGACACCTGGCCACAGGCGGGCGGCCCCGACGGCACATTCCGCGTGAACGTGGACGGCGCGCCCACCACGTGGAGCGTGGCCACGAACAAGAACATTCTTTGGCAGACCAATCTGGACAGCGAAGGACAGGGCGGCATCGCCGTGTCCGGCGATCTGTTGTTTCTGACCACGTTTCTGCCCTTCACCGGCAGCAAGACCAGCCTGTCGGTCGAGGGCTATGCCATCGACCGCAAGACCGGCGCCATCAAGTGGCGGACCAAGCCCCTCACCGGCAACGGCGAGCCCAGCAGCATGGCCTACCAGTACAGCGACGCCACGTCGTGGACGCCGATCGCGGAGGGCAAGTACGTGTGGTTCTTTGCCTCGACGGGCCACATGGGCTGTTGGGACGTCACCGGCACGCCCGACGGGCAAGGATTCCTGGCGCCGCTCTGGGAGGGCGACTTCGCCGGTCAGGATCCGCTCTATCCGTCCAACCGCCAGCACGAGCCGTTCATGATCGGCACCGACGTGGTGATCGCTTCGCCGCTGGGCAAGGGAATGGGCGATCCGCCGACGAAGAACGCTGGCTGGAATTATCTGCACGGCATCGACAAGATGACCGGCAAGACGACCTGGGTCGCCGACGACGCCTCGACGTTCTTCAACACGGCGGTGATGGGAAAGTTGCCGAACGGCATGCCCGCCGTCGTCCACGGACGCGGCGGTCCCCACAACGTCCCCGAGCGACCGGTCGGCCTGACCATGACCAGCCTGGCGCCCGGCAGCATGGGCAAGCAGCTGTGGCAATACGTCTCGGGCGGACCGCCCATGTGCACCGGCGGCAGCGCGACCACGCCGGGAATGTGCAGCGGCGGCTCGGGCACCGCGCTTTACAACATGAGCTGGGACGAAAAATACGCCTACTGGTTCACCGAGCCGCAAAACGAAATCCTGACTGTCCTGGACGTCATGACCGGCAAGCCCGTGCATGGCTGGTCACTGTCAAAGCTGGTCGATATCAGGCGCTGGAACACGGCGATGAACAAGTACGAGACGTTGTCAGGCGTCAACGTCAACACCATGCCCGACTGGGAATACAACTTTGCGACCATGCACGTTGTGCCCGACTGGCATTCGAACGTCGTCGCCAACGGCTATGTGTGGTTCTTGACAGTCACCAACAACAACAACCGCTGGGGCACGCACACCGGTCCCCCGCATTGCGTGGGCCGTGTCAACGTCGAGACCGGCAAGGTCGAATACCTGGAGGTGCCAGTGGGCGTGCAGCGCGCTGCCAACGCGCCCGAGACGTTGATCTACGGCAAGGACATCACCACCACGACGATGGACGCCAAGGGCAACGACGTCGCCGACGATGCCGCGCGCTCGCACACTGACGGCTGGTCGATCCCGGCCTTCTATCCGCCGCCGATCGTGCTGGGGAACAAGATCTACTTCGGCACCACGCTGGGGATCACCTACGTCGTCGACGCCAGCGCCAAGGTCCTGGACGAAACCGCCATCCTGGGCTACGGCGATCTGGGGCCGCTGGGGCAAACCTGGAGCCTGTCCGCGCCTTCGTTCGCGGGCGGCGTGATGTACCACCACAGCAGCAAGCAGGTGGTGGCGATTCGCCAGCCATAACCGCGAACCGCGCCGTTACGGCGGGGGCGCCGTGATGTCCAGACGCATGGGCGGGCACTGTGCGTCTGTCGGTTGCAGGCGGTAAACGGTGACCGCGCCGTCGGCAAAGGCGGATTTCAGCATCGAGCCCGGTTGCGCGAAGCTTTCGCGGTTCGTGGCCAACCAATCGTTGTCGACGATCAAAAGATCGACGTGAAAGACCCGGCGCAATGCGCAGGCTAGCATCGGTTGTGGAAATTGGTTTCCCATCGCCGAGATGAACGCGCGGTGCAAGGTCGGAACGTTTGACGAATATCCGTTGACGATGGGCCGCCGGTGGTCGATCTGCGCGTAGAGGCGCCACGCTTCGCGGGCGAAAGCTGCCACGTCTTCGCCGCCGGGGAACGGCACGTGCGCCAGCACGGTGTCCGGCAGCTGACTGGCGATGAAGGTGGTCCAGGCAGTGCGCGGCCCGGGCAATGGCAGGAGGCGCGCGGGCACGCTGAGGGTCTCGACCGCGCCCAATAAACCGACCGCGATCAAGGCCGCGCGCGCCCGCCGAGAATCGCCATAACGGCGCCAAAGACCTGACAGTCCCAGCCCGGCCAGCAGGACCAGGTGCATTTGCAGAAAGATGGCGCATCGAAATGGACTGCGGACCTCGCTGAAGCCCGGCAGCCGGCGCAGCGACCCGAACGGCGTCCACCCGAAGAAAGAGACGTTGAGCCCCAGCGTGAGAAGCCCCGCGCTGACGGCGGCGCCCGCGACGTACCAGCGCCACGGCCCGGGCCGGTCGTTCGTCGGCTTTTTCAAACCGTACGCGGCCAGCGCCAGCACGATCAGGCCGGGAAACAGCCCGCCGGTGTACGACGTCGGGTCTTCCAGCGACGGGAACGGGACCAGCGCGTCTTGGGGCCGCGAGAGAAAATCGCCTGGCGTGGCCGACAGCGACAGCACCAGCGCGGCGTCGCGCTGAAAGGCAAATTCACGGTGGATCCGCAGCGGCCCGCGCACGATGAGCCCGATCAGCAAGCCCGCGATCAGCGCCGCCGCGCCCATTCGCACGATGGCGGCGCGTGCGAAGCGGCGCTGCGCCAGCGCGACCAACGCGGCCGCCACCGCGAACAGCGACTCGAACAAGGCCAACTGAAGGCTGGTCAGGACCTGCGCGACCAGCGCCGCCGCGGCGATGGCGACATGCCGCGTGCGGCCCGCGCCACCGAAGCGCACCGCCGCGTCGAGAAAAGCGATGCTGGGCCCGATCATCACCACCGGCAGCTCGCCCTGCATCTTGGCGACGAAGGGCAACGCCACCATCAACACCGCCGCCAACAACGCGGGCCATCGTTCGACGCCCAGCGCACGGGCGCAGCGGGAAGCCAGCACTCCGTTCGCGCACAACATCGCGAGAAGAACGAGGTTGGCCGCCAGCGCTGGCGGCGCGTGCAGCGCGAACAGCGGCGATGCCATCGCGCCCGGCAAAAGCATCGGCTCTGAAAACGCGAACGCCCCTTTGGTCGGATAAAAGATCGGCGCGTCCCATAGCCCGGCATAACCATGCAGAAACCGATCGGCGCTCCACCACAAGGTCCAGACGTCGAACAACGGAATCGTCGGCGCCGATTCCGTCCCCAGCGGAATCGCCGTCGACGGATGCAGGGCCAGTGGCCACGTGCACACGATCGCCGTCGCGAATGCCGCCGCGGCGACGGCCGCGCCCCAGCGTCTGCTGGACCATCCGTCCAAGGTGCGGAGCAGCGTAACTCAGAACGCGGACCTTGCGGTTACCGCGACACCACCAGCAGCCGCGCGCCCGCCACGATCGCGCCCAGCGCGAACGCCACCGCCACCGCTGCCGGTCGAAACGTCGCCGCGTAGGCGGCGGAGGCGACGGCCGCGGCCCACATCAAACTTTCGCCGGCGAATGCCTGCGCCCAGCGCGGGCGCGGCGCCGCAGTCGAGGTCGGCGGCGCCGGTCCCCAGGTGGGCCACAGGCGTGGCACGGTCAGGAACTGGCGGAAGGCGTCGCCGTGCTCGTCCGCCAGGTGCGCCTCCTCGCGGCCGATCAGGCGGCGCACGAAGATGAACAGCCCCGTCATCAAAACGACGAAGCCGATCCGGCTGGCCCAAAGACCGATCCCGGCGGCGACCAGAAAATTGCCCAGGTAAAGCGGGTTGCGGACAAAACGATACGGGCCGACGATGACCAGGCGCTGGGTGTGCAGGCGCGCGTCCATCATGGTGTCGGCGTTCAGGTACGCGGTGGCCCAGCTGCGCAACGCCGCGCCGGCAGTGACCAGCGCGGCGCCGACGGCGTAGGCGACGTGGCGGGTCAGGGTTCCCGAAGACGGCAACCCGGCGGCGGCCAGGCAGCTGGCCAGCCACTGTCCGGCGCTTTGCCGATCGATCCACGAACAGGCGAAGCCGAGGCCGAAGATTCCGCCGATGAACCACATGCGGTGGCGAAACTCGCCCTCGCTGGCGATGGTCCAGGGGCGGTGGCGTCCGGGTTTCATTGCTGGCTCCGCACAAAATCGCCGGCGCGCGCGATGGCGGCCCGGGCCTGGGGCAAGACGCTGCTGAAGGCGGGAAACACATGGACCATGTTGCCTTCGATGTGGTGCACGACGCGCACGCCGGCGGCGGCGGCGAGGGCCGCCAGCTGCTGGTTGTCGGACAGCAACAACTCGGCGCCGCCACTTTCGACGAACAGCGACGGCAGTCCGCGCAGGTCGGCGTGAATGACGGACGCCCGGGCGTGGGCGACGTCGGCGCCGTTCAAATAACGTTCGGCGCTCTGTCCCAGGGCCGGCGCAGTCAGATAATCGAACGGGGCGTTCTGCTCGATTGATTCGCCCGGGCAGGCGAGATCGGTCCACGGCGAAAACAGCAACAACGCGCGCGGCAGCGGCAGCCCGGCGTCGCGCGCCTGCACCGCCGACGCCAGCGCCAGCGCGCCGCCGGCCGAATCGCCCGCCAGAAAAAAGCGGCCCGGCGAAAGACCGTCGGCCAGCAAGGCGCGATAGGCGGCGTCGGCGTCGTCGGCGGCGGCCGGGAACGGATGCTCGGGCGCCTTTCGGTAGTCGACGGCCACCACCCGAGCGCCGGCGGCGATGGCCAGGCGGGCGATCAGATCGCGGTGGGTCGCCGGCGAGCCGATGACGTATCCGCCGCCGGGAAAATAAAGCAGGGTGGGATGCGCGCCTTCGCTCCATCCGACGGGCGTGGAGATTTCCGTCGGCCGACCGCCCAGGGTTGTCGATGCGTGCAGGATCTGCGCGCGGCTTTGCCGGTTGACGGGCGCGGCGGGCAACGATCGGCGCAGCATCGCCGGCGGCAGGGTCACGCCGCTGCGGATGGTCCGGCGAATCAGCGCGACGGCCAGTTCAAACAGAAACGGCCAGCCGGCGAGGCGCGGGCCGCGATACAGTCGCCGCGCCGTCGTGATCACGACGGTCCAGGTGACGCCGAGTGCCAGACGCAGAAAGACCACGCGCGCGCATGAAGATAACACCGCGACGTCGCGGCTACGGCTTTGCCGTTCTGTTCGGCCTCGGCCTGCTGTGCAGCTTGCCGGCGCTGACGGCGGGTTTTTACGCTGACGATTATGTGCAGCTTACCAAGCTGGAATCGCCGACGCCTCTTTCCGCGCGGCTTTCGTCGTTGTTCACGTTTTCCCCGGGCGGCGCGGCGACCAGCGATCTGATTGCCAGCGGCCAGCTGCCGTGGTGGACGTCGCCGCAGTTTCAGGTGCGGTTTTTTCGCCCGCTGTCGGCGGCGCTGATGATCGCCGACCACGCTCTGTTTGGTCTGCGGCCGCTGGGCTATCACCTGCACAACCTGCTGTGGTGGCTGCTGTGGCTGGCCGGGACCGCGCTGTTGTTCCGGCGCGTCCTGTCGCCGCCGCTGGCCTTGCTGGCGTTCGCGGTGTTCGCCGTCGACGACGCGCACTGGCTGCCCATCGGCTGGATCGCCGCGCGCAACGCGACGGTGGCGATGACCTGCGTGGTGTGGGGGCTACTCGGGTACCTGCGCTACCGCGAGGAAGACTGGCGGCCGGGCATCGTTCTCGCCGTCGGGGCGTGGGCGCTGGGATTGCTGGCGGGCGAGGCGGCGGTGTCCGGTCTGATGTACGTCGTTGCTTATGAGTTGACGGCGGGCGGGTCCGGGCGCGATGGGTCACTCTGGCGGCGCGTGCGGTCCTTGGTGCCGGTCGGGATCTTGCTGATCGGCTACGCGGCGCTTTATCGCCTGACCGGATCAGGTGTGCGCGGCTCGGGCGCGTACATCGATCCGGTTCGCGACGGCGCGGCGTTCTTGGGCGCAGCGGCGCAGCGCGTGCCGGCGCAGTTTGGCGCGCTGGTCTTTGGGGCGCCGCTGGATCTGTGGCTGCTGCCGCCGCTGCAGCCGATCTTGATCGCCATCGGCGTCGTCGCGGTGGTGGCCACCATGCCCTGGTTTCGGGCCACGGCGCGCGCCTTGCCGGCCCCGGATCAGCGCGGCGCGCGCTGGTTGGCCTGGGGCGCGGCACTTGGTCTGTTGCCGACCTCGGCGGGACTGCTGGGCGAGCGCTCGATCGCCGCGGCCAGCGTCGGCGGCGCGGTGCTGGTGGCGGCGCTGCTGCGGCAAACGAAAGCCTGGCAGCGCGCTTCGCGCTCGATCGCCGCGCCCGACGACAAATCGCTCCGGTCGCGCCGGCTGCGGCGGGTGGGGCTTTTCATTGGGCTTTGGGCGCTGGCGCTTCCCAACCTGGTGCTGGCCGCGCCGTGGCTGGTGACGAAGCTGCTGTTCATGCGCTGGAACGGCCACCTCGTGGAACACGTGGCCGAGACCGCCGTCGCCGGGGCGGGGCCGGCTCGGCGAACGGTGTTGCTGTGGTCCGACGATGCGTTCGTTGGCTCGTACACGCCGATCGTCGCCCGTCTTGGCCATCCGGACGCGCTGCCTTCGTTTCGGGTCATGGCCATGGCGCCGGTGGATCTGGAGATCACGCGGGTCGCGCCCGACACGTTGGAGCTCGGGTGCGTGGGCGCGCCGCTTTTGGCCAGCGAATGGGAGCGGCTGTTCCGCACGCCGGCCCAGCCATTGGTGGCGGGAATGACGCTGCCGCTCGACGGCGTGACCGTCCGGGTGGTCGCGGACGTCGGCGGTCGTCCATCGCGGGTGCAATTTCGTTTCGTGGTTCCTCTTGACGATCCGTCGCTGCGTTTCCTGGAATGGCGCGGCCGGCGCCTGGTTTCCGCCGAATTACCGCCGCTTGGCCAGACGCGGCGTCTTTACCGCAGCCCGCCGCTGATCGCCGCCGACGACCACAACCGCCTATTAAATCATGGTCAATAGTTGTATAAACGGGCGCAGGTCGCGCGACCTCGTGAGGGAGGGGAAGTTTCCATGACCACGTCCGGTCGCAAGCTGTCGGCCCGTTACCGCCGGCTTCGTTCCATCTCGGTGGACGATATCAACGAGATGCACAAGCTGTTCTCGGCCTTTTACGAGAACGCCGACGCGCCGACGTTCCTGCGTGACCTGGCCAGGAAAGACGGAGCCATCATCGTCCGCGATCGGCAGACCAAACGGATCTGCGGGTTCACCACGATCAAGAAGGTCAGCCTGTGGGACGGCCGCCGGCGGGCGGTGGGCGTGTTCAGCGGTGACACCGTCATGGAACCGTCGTGCTGGGGCGATCGCGCGCTGAAGGATGCCTTCGCTCGCCATCTGCTTTTCCTGTGGCTGACGTCGCCGGGCGTGCCGCTTTACTGGCTGTTGATCTCGAAGGGCTACAAGACGTACATGTTGCTGGCGAACAACTTCGTCAATTTTCATCCCCGCCCCGACGGCGGGCGCGATCCCCGGCTGGAACGTCTGGTGCATGACTACACCGACAAGCTGTTTCCAGGGAAATACGATCCGCGACGAGGGATTCTGGATTTTGGCGCCGGCTCGCAGCGGCTGCGCGAGGACGTCGCGCCGATTACCCCGGAGATGCGGCTGCACAATCCGGTGATAAATTATTTCGAGCGCACCAATCCCGGCTGGCGCGTCGGGCACGAGCTGCCGTGCATCGCCGAGATCTCGATCTCGTTGTTGCGTCCGTACCTGTTCAAGGAACGGCTGAAGGCGGCAGCGTCAGCGTCGGCCGCGTCGCTGCCGCCAATCGCCGCGTCGTCCTCGCCTTCAGATGCCTGGTCGACGGTCGCCGACGAACCGGGGGACGGGCCGCTCTCGGTCGCCGAAAAATGAACCCGCCGCAGGCGCGGCTAGCGCGGGGTGCCCGCTTGATCTCGCACGGTGCTGCGTTGCTGGCTTGCCGCCCCGCGGCCCGCGCCTTCGATCGCGCCTTGCGCGACATCGAAGGTACCCAGGCGCGCAACCTGCAGCGGATCATGGCCGGTATCGCCGGGACCGCTCAGGCGCAGCGTTTGCGGTTGCGGCCCGGCATTGGACCGGCTGACTTTCGCGCGCGGGTGCCCGAGGCCGCCTACGACGACGTGGCCGAATCGATCGACCGGCAACGCGGTGGCGCGCCCGGCGAGCTGACCGTCGAACCGTGCGCGCGCTATCAACCAACCAGCGGCTCCAGCGCGCGGGTGAAATGGATCCCGTACACGGCGGCCTTCCTGGCCGAGCTGGATGCGGCGATCTCGCCCTGGGGTTTTGATCTCTACCAAAGCACGCCGGCGGTTCGGCGCGGGCGTCACTACTGGTCGCTGTCGTGGTTGCCGACCAGCCTGCGCGCGGGCGCCCACGCCGCGCCCACGAACGTGAACGACGATCGACAGCTGTTGTCGCCGGTCAAGCGGGCGTTCACCGCGCTGACGGCGGCGGTGCCGCCCTGGGTGGCGACCACCGATTCGTCCGATGATTCGTTCTTCGCCACCACCTGCTTTCTGGCGGCGGCCGATGATCTGACCCTGCTGTCGGTGTGGAGCCCGACCTTCGCGCTCAACCTGCTCGAGCGTCTGACCGCCGACCGGGCGGCCATCGCCGACGTCCTGGAGCGCGGCGCCTGGGACGAAGCGCATGGGCATTTCACCGCGCCGGCGCCGCGCGCGTCGCGGGCGGCGGCGTTGTTGCGCGCGTGGTCCGGCGAAGAGGCGCCGGAATTTTTCCGCCAGCTCTGGCCATCACTGGCCCTGGTCAGCGCGTGGGACACGGCGGGCTCGGCGCGCTGGGCCGCCGCGCTGGCGGCGTTGCTTCCGCAGGCACGTTTTCAAGGCAAGGGTCTGTGGGCCACCGAGGGCGTCGTGACGATTCCGTACCGGGGCCGTTATCCGCTGGCCGTTCGCAGCCACTATTTTGAATTCGTCGATCTCGACAGCGGCCAGGCGTGCTTTGCCTGGGAATTGCGTCCCGGCCAGACGGTGCGGCCGCTCTTGACCACCGGCGGTGGTTTGCTGCGCTATCGACTGGAGGATCGCCTGCTGGTGCGCGATTTTCTGGGCGCCACGCCGTGCTTTGAATATCTCGGCCGACTGGCCGACGTGGATATGGTGGGCGAGAAGATGAGCCCGCAAGCGGCCCGCGCCGGCCTGGACGCGCTGGCCGGCCAGGACACCGCCTGTCGCCCGCTGAGCCTGCTGGCCGTCACGCCGCCCGGCACCGCGGAAAAGCCCCGCTATGTGGCGCTGTGCGAAGGCGAGCGTTCGGTCGGCGCCGACGACGAGCGGCGGGGCGCCCTCCTCGATCGATCGCTGCGCGCCGTGTTTCATTACAACCTGGCCCGCGACCTGGGACAGCTGGCGGCGGCGTGCGTGCTGACGCTGGCCGATGCGCGCCGCCTATATGAAGACATCGGCGCTGCCCGGGGCATGATCAGCGGCAACATGAAGATCGAACCGCTTCTGCTTTGCGACGACGCGCGTTCCGCCGCGCTGGTCAGTGAACGAATCGCCGGCGCGATCGGCCGAGGGACGTAAATGGATCTCGCCTCGTACGTCGCGCGCTATCCGAATGTTCGCGTGGCCACCCGGGCCGACAACGAATTGATCCTGGGTTTTTACCGCACGCTGGGCATGCAGGGCGGCGGGTTCAACATCCTGTTCGTCAAGGATCCGGACTACTTTCGTTTCCTCGACTTTGAAAGCGCCGGCCACGCCGCCTGCGTGGTGCAGGACGACGACGGCAAGGTCGAGGGCATGTTCGCCTTCGGCATCCGGCCTTGTTACGTCGACGGCCAGCCGACGCACGTGGTGCACGTCTCCGATCTGCGCTTCGCCTCCAGCCGCAAGCGCAAGAGCAAGTTCGACTGGAAGCTGATGGCCCGCGATCTCGTCGAGGAGCTGCCGCTGGTCGACGAGTTCAAGGGCGCCCGGCACCTGCTGGGCTCGTTCGTGATGGCCAACGCGAAAGCCCGCCAGGCCATCGCCTCGCAAAAGGCGCCGTTCGACATCAGCCCCATCGCCAACTATCAGATGGTCAGCTTGCTGGCGCGCAAGCCGCTGCAGTGGGCGGGCTGGCGGCGTTCGAAGGCGGCGCGAAAATGGCAGGTTTCGCGCGGGAGCGCCGACGATCGCGAGCCGCTGCGCGCGTTCCTCGATCGGCAAAACCGCCGCCGGGCCCTGGGCTACGTGTTCGCCGGGCCCGACGACGAGCTCGACCGGCGCCTGCGGGTCTGGGATCGCTTCAGCATGGAATCGTTCTTCGTCGCTCGGGCCGGCGACGGTGCGGACGCCGGCGCCATCGTCGGGTGCTTGGCGCCCTGGGATCTGTCGGCCGGGCGGCGGATCGTTCTCGACGCCTTCCCGCCGGTGCTGGCCGCCGCCGCCACCATGGTCCGTCCGTTCATGAAGAAGATTCCCCGTCCCGGGCAGCCACTGCGGATCCTGTACGTGACCACCCAGGAGATCGCCCTTGATCTCGACGGCGGGCAGCGGGCTTCGGTTTTCTCGGCGCTGCTGGACGCGCTTTACGCCAGCGGTGTGGCCGACGATTTTCAGATGGTGGCCCTGTGCGATTACGACAACGACAGTTTCTTGCCGCAGATCGATCCCGGTTACTTCACCATGAAGACGCCGACCATGCTTTACCAGCTGTGCCGGCGCGGAGAGACCAACGTCTTGCGAGAGGCCGAACTGCCGTGCCACGTGGGCCACGAGATGTGTCTGACCTAGCGCAGCCCCCGGCGCCGCCCGATCGGATCGGCCTGAACCGGTCCGAGCGCGTGTACCTGGCCCTGGAAGGCGTGGCCGGCGCCATCGGTCAGGTTCACGTGCTGCGTTTTCGCCAGCCCCACGCCGAGTCCGAGCTGCGCGCAGCCCTGCGCGAGCTGGTCCGCCTGTGCCCGCGGCTGCGATCGGTGATCGAACGGCGATTCTTCGGTGCTTGCCTGGCCGTGTTGCCCGACGGCGCGCGGGTCGATGAGCTCTTCCAGCAAGCGTTTCGATCACTGCCCATCGGCACCGACGAGGCGGCGGTGAACGCGTCGCTGAACGACCTGGTCAACGAACCGTTCGCCCTGGAGCAGGGTCTGCCGTGGCGGGTGTGCTTTCTCAGCGGCAAGGGGCCGCCGATCTTGATCGTCAGCCTTCACCACGTCGTGTGCGACGGGCGCGGGATGATCACGCTGCTGGAGAACCTTCTGCGCGGCCTCAACGGCCAGGGTCACCTTCCCATGCCGGTCGAGGACTCCAGCCTTTTGCCGGCCATCTGGCCCTTGCCGGTGCCGTCGCGGTCGGCCGTGCCGGGCCGCTTGCTCAGCCTGTGGCGATCGTACCGGCTGGAAAGGCGCTCCCACGCCCGCTGGAAAAATCAGCGCGCCCTGACCCTGGTGAAAAAGAAAGCGCGCTTTGGACCGACGGGCATCGTGCTGCACACCGCGCCGGCGTCTCTGGACGCGATCAAGGCGGCGGCCGAGGCGCGCGACTGCACGGTGACCGAGCTTTTGGTGGCGGCGCTGGGTACCAGCTTCGCGGGGCCGGCCTCGGGCGATCCGGCGGCGGTGGCCAGCGTGCGCCTGTCCGTCGATCTGCGGCCGTACTTTCCCGTCGGGCGCCGCCCGACGCTGGGCAATTACGTGGCCAGCGTGGTCGTGCACCTGACCAACAACGGCGATCGCGAGGTGGCGGTGGCGTCCGCGCGGGCGCAGCTGCGCGAGGCCCGGCGGCGCTTCGAGGCGCGGGAGATGAGCTATCCGTTGCTGCGCGCCGAGCTGGCGCCGCGGCTTTTGGGCCGCCGCCTGTACGGAGCGTGCGCGCGCTGGTTCAAGCGCCGAGGCTTCCTGCAAGACGTCACCTTGCACATCTCCAACCTGGGCAGCGTCGACCGGTTGAACCGCCACGGTGATCGGGCGCAGGCCGGCGCGCTGGCCTTCTTCACGCCGGCCCTGGGACCGTATGTGGGCTGCGTGGGCCTGGGCGGGTGCCTCTATCTCGGCGTCAGCTATCCGCGCAGCGAGGTCGATGAGGCCGCCATCAAGCAGGCGCTGATCGATTTTGACCGCCAGCTGGCGGCGCTGTGCGCAACTATTGAACGTAAGTCAATAGAGTCTATACTGGGCCGCGCGGCCGGGAGGCAAAGATGACGATCTCGTTGAACAGCTACAAAGGACGGATGGCGGCGGTGATCGCCGTGTGCCTGGCGGCGGGATGCGGCGGGGGATCGTCGGGCGCGAACGGCAGCGGGGGCGGCAGCGCCATCGGCGGCAGCAGCGGCAGCGGCGGCAGCGGTGGATTAACGGGCAGCAGCGGCGGCGCCAGCGGCTCTGGCGGCAGCGTCAGTGGCAGCGGTGGCGCGCCGGCGGGTGGCGACGGCGGCGGCAACGACGACGGCGTACCCACCGGCACGGCCTGTCCGCCGAAGACCGCCTTCACGCTGGGCATCCACATCGTCATCAACTTGAGCTGGGACGGGTCGCTCGGCGCCGCCGCGGGCTCGGGTGATTTTCATCTGTGGACGCTGGCCACGATGACCGCCAACGGTCCGGCCTTGACCGGCAACATCCAGGTCTGTGGGAACACGCTGCCGCCCTTGCCGCTGGCGGCGCTGATCGGCGGCGGAACCGTGCAACTGGAAATTTCGCAGACGGCGTGGGACGTGCCGTCGGCGCCGAAGTTTCCCACCAGCGGTACGCTGGCCGACTGGACCACCGGCGCGGCCATCACCACCATGCCGACCATCGCTCTGGTCGGGCTGACCTTGCCCGATCCGGCGTCGGCGTGGCCGGCGTCTTACACCATGGTCAACGCCGTCGATGTTGATCAGGACGGCAACCCCGGGATCACCGCCACGCCCAAGACCGGCGCTGGTTTCGTGCAGACGCCGGTGGCGTTGCCGCTGCTGGGCGTCGGCGCGCGGGCCGACAAGCTGTATTTGGCTTCCCGAACCGGCGTGGCGTTGAGCGGCACCTTGACCTCGTGCACAGAACAGGCGGGCAATGCCACCATCACCTTCTTCGACAGTCACGTGGTCGGCTGTCACGTCAACGGCGGCGCGGCTTGCACCGCCGATCAGATCAACTTTGTCGATACGAACCGCACCGCGTACACGAAGATGACCGGCACCTTCACCTCGCGCATTCTGGCCGACAGCGCCAGCTGCGCCGACGCCCGCGGACTTTAGCGGCGACCGCGCCGGCGCTGTGGCCGGCCGGCGCCCAAAAATGGCCTCGGTTCCGTACTTCCGATAATCTTGCGCGCGCAGGGCGCCTGATTGCCCGGACGACGGCCGACAAACATTCGCTTACGAGGGGACCGATGAAGTTTTTTTTGGATCGCCTGGCGATTGGGTTGGGCACCGTGGCCCTGGCCTGGGCATTTTCTGCTTGTTCTTCTTCGTCGAAGAGCCCGGCCGCCGGTGGCGGCGGCGGTGGCGGCGCAGGAGCGGTCGGTGGCATCAGCGTCGGGCCTGCCGGCGGCACGGTGAACCAGGACGGCGTCACGCTGATCATCCCGCCGGGCGCGCTGGCGGGTGACACCACCATCGCGGTCTCGACCACGGCGGCGCCGGCGGGATACACGGTGGCGTCGGCGGCGTATCAGTTTGCCCCGGCGGGAACGACGTTTTCGCAGCCGGTGACGGTGACCATCCCACTGACGATGACGGCGCCGGGGGCACATCTTTTCTGGTCAAACGCCGTCGGCGACTATGACGATCTGGGAGGCACGGTCAGTGGAACGACGTTGAGCGGACAGGTCATGCACTTCAGCGTCGGCTTTGCCGGCACGCCGGCGGTCGATGGTGGTGCGGTCATCGACGCGGCGGTGGATTCCGCGCGCACGGACGTCGCGCCGCCCGACGCTGGCGCCAGCGACGTGTCAACCACGGAGGCGGCCACCAGCGTCGACTCAGGCTTGCCGTCCGACAGCGGTGCCGTCGTCGATGCCGTCGTCGACTACGCGGACGAGGCCTCGTAAGCGACCAATCGCGAACGGCGATCGCCGCCGGCTATTGTCGCGCTGGCGCCACGGTGGTCGGGCCGTTGGCGTGAAGCGGGGCCAGCTCGTCGGCACCAAGCTCGCGCTCGTAGACGCGCACGTCGCGGATGCGGCCGGCGAAAAACCGTTTGCTGGCGTAGCCGACGTCGTCGTTGTGGCGGCCGAGGGAAAGCGTGGTCTCGGCCGAGGTGGCCAGCGGTTTGGCAGCGCCTTGCCAGGCCGCCTAGAGCTCGCCTAGAGCAGACCGTCTGGATCAAGCGCGGTCAGTGCCGGCAAGACCCGATCAAATCCCAGCGTGCCGGCCACGGCGGCCGGGACGTTGTGGGGAATGATCCAGATGGTGCGCCACCCGCGGTCGCGGGCCGCTTGCAGATTGTCCGTGCGATCGTCGGCGAAGTGAATGTGGATGTCCTGGCCGTGGCGCTGGCGCAGGTGCGCATCGACCTTGGCATAGGCCGGTGGATGCGGCTTGCCTTGCCAATCGCTGAAGGTGATGTCGAAAATGCCGTGCAGCCGCGGACTTGCCCCGGCGCCGGCGTGAGGTCTTCCCTGGCCGGCGGGCGGAGCGGCTTCTTTCGCCAGCAGGCCGCCCAGGCCCATCGCCGTCAGGCCGCGCACGACCCAGTCGCGGCGGGCGTTGGTGAAGACATAGAAAGGATGGGGCAGCCTGGCCAGCCAGGCGTGCAGCGCTGGATCCGGCGGCGGCAAACGATCGTCGTCAACGGCGTGAATGAAATCGCAGTAATGGTCGCGATCGACGCCAAAGTCTTCTTGCAGGCCTTTGAGGGTGGTGCCGTGCCGGGAAAACAGTCGCATGCGGGTGGCGTCGGCTTGATCGGCGGTCAGCCCCAGGAAGGTGCGGATGTAAAGGTTGATGCGATCATCGACGGCCTTCAGCGTGGGCAGGGTCGAGGGGTAAAGCGTGTGGTCGTAATCAAGCAGCAGGATTTTCTTCATCGGCAATCGCGTCGGTCCAAGGATAGTCGATGGCCGTTCAGACGTCTCGGCGCCGCAAATCGGGTCAGACGGTCCAGGGCACCGTCGGCAAATCCATGCGGACGCTGGCCTTCTTGAAAAAACCACCGATGCTGGCCCGCACCTGACGGCCGGCGGCAGGCCGGATCTTGGCGATGGCATGGGGGGTGCCGCCCTTGATCACCACCAGCCGGTTCGGCTTCGGCAGCACGTACGATCCGAAGCCGCTGGCCATCAGCAATTCATTGGCGTCGCTGTTGTCCAGGTGACTTTGCCAGGGCGGCGGCGAAGGCCGCGCCGCGGTGTGGCGCAAGCGATGAAAGTAGACGCCGCTGTCGCGCGGCAGGGCGGCGGCGTGCGACAGCAACAGTTCGCCGCCCCACTCGATGTTCCAATCATTGTGCGCGTAGAAGATCCAGCTGCCGGTGTTGTCTTCCGAGTCACGGTGCCAGACCAAGCCCTGCCCGACCTGATAGACGGTGGGCATGGCGCTGAAGATCTTCCAATCAGTCTGGTAACGACCGACCGAGGCGGCGAACAGCGGGGCACAGTCGACCATCGCTTTCATCACGTCGTCGATGGGCGCGCCGCAGGGATACTGGGCGTCCCATTTGTGTCCCCAGCCGACGGTGGGCCCGCGCAAGGTGTCGCTGTCTTCCAGCAGCCAGTGACCTTGCAGTCCCAGCGCGCGCACCGGGTTCATCGGCTGGATCTGAAAATAATTCCACAGTCGATCCCACACCTCCGCGCCAAGCAGGTTGTCGATGACGGTGAAGTGATCGGTCTGCGCGGTCACCTTGGTCAGGCTGGACATCGCCGGCGAAAAATAACACGGCGACGTGGGCGGGGCGGACAATGCTGGTATCGTTGTAAGGCTTCGATGTCGAAATCGCCCGCGGTGGTCTTTCAAACCGAATCGCTGACCGTCATCGACGATCTGTTGCCGGCCGCCGCCGTCGACGCGCTGTGGAACTATTTTCAGCTGCAGTCGTTCCAACGCATCGACGCGCTGGGCATGCAAGGACAGTGGGCGCTGGAAGACAGCGGCGTCCTGCGCGGTCCGACCACCGGCTGGCAGCGGCGCTGGGACGCGCAATACCCGACGAAGACGCCCATCGACGCGGCCATCAAAGCGGTCGCTGACAGCGCCCCGCTGTTTGCCGCCACCGCTGGCCGGCGCGACGGCGACTGGAACGCCTTCAGCGCGTTTCCAGCGATCTATGTGGCCGGGCAAGGCCGTCTGTGGCATCGCGACGGCGACGACGAAACCGGGAGCTGGACCTACTTCGCTCATCCGCAGTGGAACATCGAGTGGGGTGGCGAGTTGTTCGTGGCTTCTGAGCGCGACCTGCTGCCGGCATCCGGCGCCTTTCTGCACCGACTGCGCCCGATGGCCGATCATCCCAACCCGCCACCCTGGAAAAGCCATCTGGACAACGACGACGCCAACCGCGCCCTGCTGGAAGAGGGAAGCGGCGTCGGATCATTTGTGGCGCCCAAGCCGAACCGGCTGGTGGTGGTCAGCGGCGCCGCCCCGCGATCCATGGCCAAGGTGCGGGCCTCGGCGGGCCGCCACGCCCACGCCAGCCTGGGTGGCGTCTTCAAGAAGACGACCTAGCGTTCGGGCGCCGGCCAGCCGCGCTTGCGGGCCAGCAAGAACCCTTCCGCGCCGTCCACTCAATCCGCTCTCATCGCCGGCACGTAACGGGTTCAGCTGGCGAAGATGTGAACAATGGTGCGCGCGGGAAGGCCCAGCCGCCCAGGACTCCGCGCGTTTTCAGCCCTTTCCGTCTAACACTGTCGTCAGCGGTTTACAGGTGTTGTTCCGGCGCCAACAATTATTATGTGACTCTGTTTTAATTGTCGTGGCCACTCTTGACAGTTCACTTGGCGCAACACTAGGCTCGAAGAGTCGGTCGATTCACGCGGTGGGCAGCGCCGCGCCAGCCCGACGCGCGATAGTCCTCGGGAGGTTGCATGCGTCGCTTTTATTCAGCAGACGTTTTCCTGTTCGGCGCGTTGTCGATGGCGCTGTCGTGTACCGGCAGCATCATGGACAGCAGCGGCGAGCCGTCGGGCGGAGGCGGTTCAGGTTCAGGTGTCGTTCCGCCGGGCGGCAGCGGCTCCGGAACCGGATCGAACAAGCCGGGTGATCCCAACGCCGCCGGCCCGCTGCCGCTGCAGCGGTTGACCAATGCCGAGTACAACAACACGGTTCACGATCTGCTGGGCGACAACACGCAGCCAGCCAGTCAATTCGCCAGCGATCGGTTGACCACTTTCGAATTCCGGCGCGCCGGCGACGTGGCCGTGCAGGACGCCACGCTGTTTCGCACCGCCGCCGAGACGCTGGCCGCCGCCGCCGCGCCGAAGCTGGTGAACGGCATGTTGCTGCCCTGCGATCCGACCACGGGCGAGGACGCCTGCGCGCAGAAGTTCATCACCACCTTCGGCCAGCGGGCCTTTCGCCGTCCGCTGACCACCGACGAGATCACGCGCCTGACGACGTTCTATTCCAACGCGCGCACGTCGTTGAAGCTGTCTTTCACGGACGCCGCCGGACTGTTGATCGAAGGCATGCTGCAGGCGCCGCAGTTTCTTTATCATTGGGAAGCGGCGCCCGCCGATCCGCTGATTCACGACGGCCCGGTGGTGCGGCTGGCCGGCTATCAGGTCGCTTCGCGCCTGTCGTATTTCATCTGGGGCTCTATGCCTGATGACGATCTGCTGGCCGCGGCGGGCGCCGGGCAGCTGGACACCGCGGCGGGCGTGCAGACGGCGGCGCACCGGTTGCTGGCCGATCAAAAAGCCAAGGCCACCGTCTCGCGCTTTTTCACCGACTGGATGGCGCTGGATGGCCTCGGCGATCGAACGAAAGATCCGACGGCGTATCCCAATTACACGGCCGCCGTGCAGCAGGCGATGCTGGACGAGACCACCGCCTTCGTCCAGAACGTGGGTTTTGGCGGCGACGGGCGGCTGGCCACGTTCCTGGGCGCGCCGTACTCGTTCGTGAGCAACACCTTGGCGTCTTACTATGGCGTGCCGGTGTCGGGCGCGATGCCGCAGAAGACGGATCTCAATCCGGCGCAGCGGGCGGGCTTTTTGACCCAGGGAAGTTTTCTGGCCATGACCGGCGCGCCCGATGGTTCGAACCCGGTCCTGCGTGGCAAGGCGGTCTACACCAAGTTGCTGTGCAACGTGCTGCCGCCGCCGCCCAACAACGTGCCGGCGCCCAAGCCGGCGTCGGCCGGCGGCACCACCCGCCAGCGCTTTGAAGAGCACGATCAGAACGCCTGCGCCAAGGCCTGTCATGCGCAGATGGATCCCATCGGCTTTGCCTTCGAGAACTACGACGGCATCGGGCAATACCGGACCATGGACAATGGACTGCCGGTCGACGCCACCGGCTCGCTGCTGCTGGACGGGTCGATGCAGTCGTTCAACGACGCCGTCGGGTTGACCGGTCTTCTGGCCAAGAGCGATAACGTGCGCACCTGCTTCGCCGGCGAGTGGTCGCGCTTTGCTCTTTCACGCGCCGACACCGATGCCGACGCGCCGTCGTTGCAGGCGACGGCCCAGGCCTTCGCCACCGACAGCGCCAGCCTTCAAGATTTGATGGCCGCCATCGCGACGATGCGTAGCTTCCGTTTTCGCAGTCTGTCACCGGGAGAGATGCCATGATCGCCATTCGCACCAGCAAAACGCGCGCTCGTCTTTCGCGCCGGGCTTTCTTGCGGCGCGTGGGAGCCAGCGCCGCCGTGCTGCCGCTGCTGGAAATGGAAAAGGCGCACGGCGCCAGCGCGTATCCCAAGCGCCTGATCACCATCGCCTGGGGAAACGGCGTGGCGCAGCCGTCGTTCTATCCGACCACCGACGATCCGACCACCACGCCGATCATGCAGCCGCTGGTACCGCTCAAAGACAAGGTCACGCTGGTCGCCGGTCTCGATTACATGACCATGCTGGCGGGCGGCCACACCTACGACGGTCATTTTTCGTTTCCCACCATGTTCACCGGCACATACAAGAATCTGGGCGGGCAATCCTCGGCCGCCACCGGCGCGTCGATCGATCAGGTGGTGTCGACGGCGATCGCCAAGACCGTGAACCTGCCGGTGCCGCTGATGAACATCACCGTGCAGGGGCGATCCACCAGCTATCGCGTCGACGGTTCTTCGAACACCGGCGAGACCAAGGTCGATCGTCTTTACAACACGCTGTTCGCCACCAAGGTGATGCCCAGCAGTCAGGTGTCAGCGCTGACCGCGCGCCGCAAAAGCGTCATCGATTATCTGGTGCCGGAGCTGTCGTCGTTCGCCGTCAAACGCGGCACCGACGATCGGGCGAAGATCGCCGCCCATCTGGATTCGATCCGCCAGATCGAGACCAGCCTGACGGCGGCCGGGCCGGGCGCCAGTTGCATGCCGGTCAATCCGGGCGCGCCCACCGAGTATTCGGCGATGACCAAGGCGTTCTCTGATCTGGTGGCGCTGGCGTTTCGCTGCGACATCAGCCGGACCGCCAGCTTGTCGTGGGCCGACGACGGCGGCAGCGGTCCTTACACCATGCCGTTCCTGAGTCTGGGCGGCAGCAGCATGAGCAACGGCATCGGCGAGGTGCACGGCATCGCCCACGAAGGCGCGTCGGGCTATCCGAAGAAGCTCCTCATCGACACCTGGTACATGTCCCAGCTGGCGTATCTGGCCACGGCGCTGGACGGCACGGCGGAGGGCAGCGGCACGATGCTGGACAACAGCCTGATCGTGATGGGCAACGACATGAGCGAAGGATCGTTCCACTCGGTCAGCAGCATTCCCTTCGTGCTGGTCGGCCGGGCCGGCGGGGCGCTGCGCAGCGGGCGAACGGTCAAGGTCGGAAGCTGGGCCACCAAGACGGGCAACTACTGGTCCAGCGGAAAAACCGGCGTCGCGCACAATCAGCTGCTGGCGTCGATCTCCAACCTGATGGATGTGCCGGCGACCAGCTTTGGCACCGGTTACGACGGGACGCTGGCCGAGCTGGCCTAAGAGACCCGGGCGCGGTCAGGCGACGCGGCTGCCGTTCCAGACGATCACGTCCTGGCGCTGCGCGAAGTGCAACGTCCGCGGCGGACCGTCCATCGCCAGTCCGTGCGAAGCCAAGTAGGTGTCACGCGTGATGGTGGCCTCGGCGATCTGCAGGGGCCAGGGCGCGTGATGAACCTCGTTGCGCCAGAGGGAGCCGTCGGGCGCTTGTGCGTAGAGGCAGTAGCGTTCAGTCAGCCAGTGCTCCAGTGTGCCCGGCCGACTGTGGAAGGGAACCGAGACGGCACGGTACGCGACATCAAGAGCTGGTTCGCCCGTCGGTCGGCGGCGTGAAACGTAGCGGAAGTCATCGCCCGTCGTTCGAATGCGTATCTGAGCGCGGTGGTAAGGCAGGTGAAAGAACCGCCGGGCCGCCCATACCGCCAGCGGGTTGGTGGCGTCCAGGCTGAGAAACCAGACGCCCGGCTTTCCGTCGTGCGTGACATAGAGACGGACGTTCAACTCGGGAAAGGCGGAGATCCCCGGCAGATCGGGTAGCGGGCGGCGCATGACCCCGGCCATGCGAAAGGGAACCAGTCCCACCCAAGAGGTCCCATCGAATTCGTCGATCTGTAGCGGCGCCGGAACCAGCGCGCGCAGGCGATCCGTTTTGACTGGCCAGTGGGCGAACAGCAGATCGCGCCAGCTTTGCCGCCAGACCCAGGGCGTGGTCGGCAGGGGCCAGGGACGGTGGCGGGTGTGGGCGAGCGAGGGGTGCATTCAGTTGCTTGTGTTCTAGGTCCGAGCGGGGCGAAAGGCGCTGCCCTCCCCACAAAAAATCGGCGCCCGGCGGCTTTGGGGTCCGCCGAGCGCCGATCAGAAGTGGGAAAGATTGGGTCGCGCCGCGACTAACGCGCGGCCAGCGACGAAGCCAGCGACTGGTTCGGGTCGATGCCCGCGGCGGTCCAGGCCGACAGGCCGTTGCCGGTGGCGAGGCCGTTGCCGGTGGCGAGACCGTTGATGGAGGAGAGACCGTTGGTGGAAGAGAGACCGTTGATGGAAGAGAGGCCGTTGATGGAAGAGAGGCCGTTGATGGACGAGAGGCCATTGGTGGACATGAGGCCGTTGGTGGACATGAGGCCGTTGGTGGACGAGAGGCCGTTGCCAGTGGCGAGGCCGTTGCCAGTGGCGAGGCCGTTGGCGGTGGCGAGGCCGTTGATGGACGAGAGGCCATTGGTGGACATGAGGCCGTTGCCAGTGGCGAGGCCGTTCGCGGTCAGGGCGGCGTTAGCGCTGCCGACGCTGGCGAAGGTGGCGAGGGCAATGGCGATGGCGATGGTGGCGACCTGCAGGCTGTTCTTGATGGTGTTCGTCGTGGTGTTCATGGGACCTCCTCAATCTTTCCGTCCTCTGTTTGAGGACGATTCCCTCTTCAGCAAGCACCGTGCCGAACGTCGCCGTGGCTCTAAGTGCATGAAATAACGATGGATAGCCGTGGCGATCAGATCTCCGGCTATGACTAGCGCGGACCGTCTCGATATGACTAGCGGCCGGCCAGCTTATGACTAGCGGCGAAGTCAGATCTGACCGACCGCAGCCTAGTCGTCCCAGGGCAGCGTGAACTCGTTGTCGGCGTCGTGCAGGAAGTTGTCGACGTACGGCGAATAGGTGGACACGGCGATCTGGTGCGCGCCCGGATCAAAACGCATCAGCCGCAGATAGCCGTTGCCGCCGTCCACCCGTTGCGCGCCGACGAATTCGCAGGGATAGGCGCAGGACTGATAGTTCGCCAGAATCTGGTGTACGCGGGTCCCGTCGGCGCGGGTGCTGGTCAGGCGTCCGCTGCCGGGAACGATGACGTGACCGGACAGCACAAACCGAACGTTGCTGTTCGGTTCGATCAACTTCTGCCACAGCTCCTCGCCGTCGTTGATGGTGGTGTGGGTCTGGTCGGTCATCACGTACGTGTGCGGGTTCCAGGACTGGCCTGGGCTTTTGACGTGGTCGTACCGTTCGTTTCCAAACAGATAGGCGTGCGTGATGATGATGGCTTGCCGGGCTGGGTTCGCCTTCAGGATTTGATCGGCCCAGCTGATGACCTCGTCGCGCATGCCGAACTCCAGCGACATCAACAGCCAATCGCGGCCGCCGGCGCTGACCAGGCTGTAGCTGTTTTCCAGATGCCCGTCTTCAAACGTGCCGCCAAACCACGACGTCGAGGCAAAGCTGCTGGGCGGGAAGTACGAATTGATCATTCCCGTGCGGTCGGCCAGGTTGGCGTAGTCGTGGTTGCCGGCGGTCAGGACGTAAGGCACCACGCCGTCCAGCAGGTGCAGCGCCGCGGCCGCCACCGTCCATTGCTCGGGAAGATCCTGATCGACGATGTCGCCGGCGTGCATGACGAAGGCGATCTGGTTGTCGTCGCGGTGGTTGACGATCCATTGCGTCTGAGCCGGGAAGATGTCGTGAAAGACGGCGGCGTAGTACTGCGTGTCCGGCAGAACCACCACCGTGAACGCCCCCGAGGCGGCGGGCGGCAGGGCCACGATATCGGCGCCGGCGTCCGCTTCGGTGGTGGGTGGCGCCTCGTCGGTGGCGGCGTCCAGCGCGGGCGGCGTGACGTCGGCGTCTTCGGTGGTGGTCGGGGTGGTCGCGCCCGGCGGCACGTCGTCGCCACACGAAAACACCAGCAATGCGGGCAACGGCAACCACAACAGTTTGGACTTCATTGCGCGCTTCCGCCGGAAGATACCGCACAAGGCAGGCGACCGCCTACTGACCGGAAGTCGTCGTCGCTGGGTCCCGCGTCGGCGACGATGTGCCCGGCGCCGCACCCGATCGCGGCCAGCAGCAACGCACCCGACAAACGCACGGCGCGCATCCTGTGACAGATCAGCGGCCGCCAATGAAATAGGCGTGGTCGCGGCCTGGCCGTTCGACGGGGATACGGCCGAGTCACGCGCATCCGCCACGACGCCGCTGGCGCGCCGCTTACTGCGCGGCTGCCTTCGCGGCCGTGAACGCGTAGGTCGCGCCGGACGTCATCGACGCCTGCACCCGCACCGCAGCGCCTCCTTGGAGGTCGACCGTCAAAGCAGTGGGGAGGCCGGGTGCGGTCTCGGGCACCGGGCCTGCCAAGATGGTGGTCGTCTCGCCGGTTGGGCTTTGCGTGAAAGAAATCTCGTTCGGCAGGAACGCGCCCAGGTTGCCGACCAGGCCGCTTGCCAGTCGCGCTAGCCGATACGTGCGAAGCGTGGAAAAGTCGTCGCCGTTGTTTGGATCGTCCACCAGCGTGAGGTCGTAACCAGAGCCGAAATCGCTCAATGCCTGGTCCAGGTCTGACGGCCACGTGGGCCTGGCGAACCATGACTCCGTCGGGGCCAGGCGGCCCCAGGCCGTGGGTTCGCTGAGCCACCCTGGGCCATCCAGAGGAGCATTCTTCTGCAATGCCGTGAAGAACCGACCGGCCATGCGATTACCATCGGCGGACACGTACACGTCGGCGGCGAACGTCACCCCGCCGCTGAAGTTCACCTGGAACTGGAACCTCACGTGCCGTTGTTCGACGCTGCCGGTAAGCGGGCCACAGGTGTCCGCGTACGGATTCGTGGCACCTTCGGGCGGCAAGTAACCGGAGCACCCCGTCCCGGCAAAGGCGGCGGCGCTCTGGTCCAGGATCACCGCGTCCGATTCGGCGTACTGCTGCAGGACGCCCCACCTTCCCGACAACGACACCGTGGCCACGGGCATCGGCCCCGGCGTCGGCATCGATGTTGGCGGCGACCCGTCGAACGATTGAGAGTCCTTGGCGCCGGCGCAGCCAAGACTGGCGACACCGACCAACGCCGTGACCAGCCAAATCTCCTTCATTCGGTCCTTCACCTTGATAGTCGGACGAGGGTTCAAAAATTGACGGGATTGTCGTCAGAGTTCTTTGGCTTCGATGCGACGATTCTTTTGTCGGCCCTCGTCGGTGTCATTGGGGGCGATGGGGCGTTCGTCGCCGTAGCCGATGGCCGTCAGGCGGCTGCCGTCGATGCCTCTTTTGATGATGTAGATACGGCAGGCCTGCGCGCGTTTCTCTGACAGCACCTTGTTGGATTTTGAGTTGCCTTTGTTGTCGGTGTGGCCCGAGATCTCGACGTGCGCGCTTTTCTTGTGCGTCATGAAATCGAAGACGATATCCAGCCGATCGTACGATTCGGGCCGCAATGTCGCCTTGCCGGTATCGAAGTTGATTCCACTCAGCACAAACGGAGGAGGCAGCGGCTGGCGCTTGTAGCGCAGGGTCAGCTTGACGGTCTGCTTCGGCTCGTCGGTCACCGACACCGTCGCCGCGATGTCTCGGCGGCCAAGGCTCAAGTAAGTAACGTCGTACTTTTGCCCCACCGGCACCAGCACCTCGGCATAACCCTCGGCGTCCGTCTCTTCGGTGTAATAGGTATATCCGCCCGGCGCGGTCAGCGAGATCACGACGCCCTTGATCGGTCCTTTGTCTTTGTCGATCACCATGAACTTCATCGCCGCGTCGGTCTTCGTCGCTTCGATCTTCGATGCCTTCGCGCCGTGTACATCCTTTGCGCTGTCGGAGTCGTGCAACACAAAGTCGTTACCCCCGTCGGGGGCGGGCTTTGCCGCGTATGAGGCGGCGCCGAAGGCCAGCGCCATCGTGCCGAACATGATTGTCACCAGGTTACGCATCGGGGCCGCCTCCATCGTCAAGAAACCGTCGCCTCGACGGTAACACAGGCGGGACGGGGCAGGGCCATGCTCGGTTGTTCGCCCCGCCGACAACCTATTTTTCCGCGTCGTCGGTCCGTTCGATCTCTTGAGCGAGGGCTTTGGCTTGCTAGCCATTGTCTTCAAGTAAACCGTCGACCATTCCCTGTCGATCGGCATCGGGTCGGTTTTGTCCGAGCTTCCATTTTCCCGAGAGGCGCGAAATTGGGATCTCCACCCCGACGATATTGCCGATCAACTTGCTGACATAGTCGTCCGGCGCATCCGAGACTTGCCACGGATTGTCACGACCGCTTTCATGATGTTGGGTCGCTTGCTCCACATGTTGTCGCAGCCATTGCTCATCATCGATGAACCGCGGCCGCCCATACGCGTGAACAACGACATAGTTCCAGGTGGGGACCACCCGTCCTGTCTTCTGCTTGGTCGCATACCAGGAAGGCGTAATGTAGTGGTCGGGGCCGTTGAAGATCACCACCGCATCAACGTCGGCGAGCGCCGCCTTCACGATCGGGTTCGCACGAGCAACATGTCCTCTCACGACACCCAGAGCGCCGTGATTCCCATCGAGAAGAAACGGAAGGTGATCAACGCTGAGCCCGTCGCTGGTCAGCGCCACCAGCGTTCCAAAGGAACGCTGACGAATGAAACCGTGAAGGACCGGCGCTCGGGTCTCTTCGAATTGTTTCGGTAAATACATTCGTCGATTTGAAGGGATGGTTGCCGCGCCTGGTTTTCCACGGGGACCTTCTCTGTTCGACGCCATGTTATCCGGTCCGTCGATTTTGCGCGTACTTTCGATTTGCGCCGGTCGTCCGCAAGGCCTTGTTGGAAAATCGCACGAGGGTACACTCGGCGCATGATTCACGGCGCTCACGTCATCATCTACAGCAAGGATGCCGAGGCTGACCGAGCATTCTTCCGCGACGTGCTGAACTACAAGGCGGTCGACGCTGGTCACGGGTGGCTGATCTTCGCGCTGCCGCCCGCCGAGGTCGCCGTGCACCCGTCGGACGAGAACGACGTACACGAGCTGTTCCTGATGTGCGACGACGTCCAGGCGTTCATCGCCGAGATGGAGAAGAAGGACGTGAAGTGCTCGCCCGTCGACGAGCAGCGCTGGGGCTCGATCACGCGGCTGACGCTGCCAGGCGGCGGGAGACTCGGCGTCTACCAGCCGAAGCACGCGTCGCCGCTGACGGCGGGAGCGCCGTAGGCCGGCATCAGGCGAGTCCGACGCGAGCGAGTCCCGAGCAGAAGTCGTCCATGCTACTACGCGGCGCCCTTCACCCACTTGCGGCGAAGCTCCTCAGCGACCTGCTCGTGGGAGATCAGTCTTCCCGCGTCCGCGTCAGCCAGCCCGCCTCCACCTTCTGGATGACGTAGAGGTGGTAGAGGACGTCCTCGAGGCTGCCGTCATCAGGGCGCCCCTCGAGAAGCGCCGTGACGGTCTTCTTCGCCGGTTGCCTGGTCAGAAGGACAGCACGCCCAATGCCGCACCCGCACGCCACGTCTGCGCGCGCTTGCTGTCCGTTGAACGATACTGGCGATAAGCGGCGGGCGAAGCCCGTCCGCTGCAACGGCGGGTTAGACCGCGCGCTGCTCGCGCGGCTGATTCGCACAACAAGGTTCAGGTCCACGTCCAAACCCGCCGCCTTCATCTCCTTTCCCAGTTTCAGCATCCATCAATCGCCAGCATCCATTTGCACGTAGAGAACTCCGTGAAGATCGGATGGCAGTTCGACGCCGTCCTTGTACAGGGCGCAGTCACGGGAGCGACCCAGTCTCCCGATGAAATAGCCAAGCTCCAGCATGACATTTTGTCTCGCGCGCGGCCGAAGTACATCAGGGGCCTCTTCGGGAGCCCCGACATCATCGGGCGTGAGTAGAACGATCGCGTACGAAACGTCTGCGTGATGCTCGAACTTCTCGATTATGGTCCGTCCCTCATTTGGCTGCTCGCTTAAGACAACCGGATCAAGCTGGAGCTTTTCGAGGAAGCGTGCGGTTGCCAACTTGGCTTCCTCGTCGTGGCCGTGGACGACGAACACGCGGCGGGTATTCGGGACAGCAGGCTCCTCTGGTTCTGGTCCGACAGTGACAGCGGCGACGTCCTCTCGCTTTTCCTCAAGTCGAGCAATCAACCCCTCTAGCATCGTTACGGACTGAGGAATTCCGGCGGCGAACTGGCGCTGAGCCACGCCTTCCTCGCCGGCAATCATGATTCTGTGAGGGCCGTGCCAAATCTCATGATGAGCATGCTCCCGAAATTCGGGGGAGTTCGTTCCGAAGATATCGCGTATCGTTTCGCGGATACTCGATTCTGCATTCTTGACGCGCGTGTCGTTGGAGGCGACCTGTTTGGGATCGAGCGCTCTGACGTCCTCGATGCGACGCCTGAGCTTCTTGAGACCTACGTCGATCTCAGGGAGGCCGAAAACCTTCGTCTCAAAGACTGGTGCTTGTGGGATCGAACGTTTGGCCACGCATGTCTCCCTGCTAGTGTCCGATAGCGGTCTAACGTCTTGGCGTTCAGCGGCGGCGCGTAGCGCCGTCCGTCTGCAACGCCTTGTTATGCGGCACCGCAACTAGATGTAACCCAAGATACTTCCGCAATAGATCGCGCGTAACCTCCAATGGAAGGACATCATCCCCAATGTTTTCTCCGTGAGCGAGCTCGTCGCGCAGGCTTTTGGCCTTCTTGAAGACTGCTAGATCAGCGGATGCGGATACTGGATCCAGTGCTGCCGAAATCACGGTGAACTTGTCTTTGAGTCGGTAGCGGCTCGCCATTACCTTTCGAATCTGAGTAAAATATTGCGGCATCGGCTCGGACCGATCTTTGCCAAGCTCATCGAAGAGCAGTTTTTCGTATCGGGAAAATAGCTTGTTTATCAAGATTTCCAATGCCGTCCAAGCCGACAAGAACGCTCTCAAACGATCATCGTCGGCCAGCAAAGAGCGAAGAAGGAGTTCTTGCACTCGGTTTACACTAGCATCGAGCACACCTGCAGCAGCTTGACTAGCAGTCATTGTCAATTGACTGTCGTCAACGAGATAGTTTGCACGCACTCGCACCGACCCCGCCGTTGCTGTATAGGACAGGATACGCCGCGAATCCGTCCGATAGACAATAACTTGGTCAACGACAGACTGACATCCAATCACGCTCTGGAAATTCAGCGCCAACGAAGCCAGCGTCGATCTGATGATTGCTTCGTACTTCTCGCGGATTGCATCTTTGTTAACAGCGTCGAACCCAATCCATCTGTCATCAAGTTCACGAAAACCGTCCGTGCAAGGATCCTCAATAGTCCCGCGGCAGAGAAACAATGCAAACGGCCCTTGGCCGTGACGACTAACCCTGGTTGCAACATTTCTCTTAACTACGTGGTCTATTCGATCCGATGCCGATGGCAACTCCGCAGGTGCGAATAGTGCGCACAAAAGAAGCTCAGCGATCGCAGTGGCTTCGTCCGCATGAAAGCAACGCTCGTCTACGTTCTGGCTCACGATGAGCTGAACGCCAGGAGCGATTTCGCCGAGATCACGTTCTTGCGTTGGAAGCGTCAGGCCGGCGATCGCGAATGCACGGAAGTAGGTGAACCGCGCCTGCGTTGAGGATGGTTCGTCGCTGCTCATCTTGATGTCCGCATAACCAGTATTCTACAGCAGCGCCCTGCAGGGATAATTTTTATCGCAGCGAAGATGCACACCTGATGCCGGTGAGTCCGAATTTGCGATCTCGACGACTGCCCCACGATCGGCCGAAAGTCCGATGGCGAGAAATTACAGACCATCGCCCTGCCGACCGTCGTCTATGCAGGATAAAATTGTTATGCAGCGACGAAAACCGCCACGACCTGACGACCCCCAGGACCACAACGCGCCTTCCACCGTTTTCCTGTCCACGCCGCAACTCGTGCCGCCTTCTGATCCGGTCCCCATGAAACCACGTCGACGGGATCCGGTTCGTGGTCACCCGAGCATTTCATGACAATTGGTGTGCCCCATGCGTCGCGGAACTTCATGTAGACGCCGACGCCGATAGCGGCGGTGATCAGGCCGGTGATGGCCAGGACATCATGATCGTGACAGGCATCGCTTGGGTTGCGATGGTCGAATTGTCAGGCAAATGGCGCGCGCGCGATCGAACCGCGCGCCTGTGATACGGTGCCCGCCGCATGCGATCAACAATCTCTTCTTCTAGCGTCCTCACCCTGGCGACTTGGTCACTAGCGGCTTCCTTCGGCTGCAGCTCGGGCAGCAGCCCGGCCCGTGATGCGGCGACCACCGACGCCGATGCGATGGAACAGCCACAGGACACCGCGGACACCGGCCGCGCTACCGACGTTGCCGACACGAGTAGCACCACCGACGCGACTGACACGGCCGACGCTGGCGCGCCCACGCCGACGGTGATTGCGCAATTGAACGCCGTGCCGGCGTCGCTGGCGCTCGGCGGAGACTCGCTGTATGTGACGGTCGCTGAAACGGCGGCGGGTGGCGACGGGATGGTGGTGCGCGTGGCCAAGACGGCGACCGACGCCACCCCGGACGGTGGCGTCACCACGCTGGCGTCGGGCCTGAAACAGCCGCGGACGATCGCGGTCGCCGGCGACAAGGTTTTGTGGGCGGACACGGAATCGGCGGCTCCCGCGGCGTCGGACGTCATGACGGTGCCGACGGCGGGTGGAACCGCGACGGAGCTTATCTCCGGCGCCACCACCATGACCCAGTTCGCGATCGCCGACTCGGTGCTTTACACGCTGACCGGCGACATAGAGGTCATCTCGGCGGTCGCGCTGGACGCGGCCGACGGCGGCGGGGCGCAGCCGGTTTATCCCGGCAATCCACCGCATGCGGCGGTCAACCCCGCCACGGACGGCACGTCGGTTTTCTTCTTCACGAACGGCGTCACCAATCTTGATCTCTTTCAGATTCCGGTGGCCGGTGGCACTCCCGTCGACATTTCCATGAACGCCACCGGCGGCAGTGTCGACTTTGATTATCTGGTGAGCGATGCGACGACGATCTTCTGGTCGGACGCCGGGACCGGCACGGTCTTCTCGCTGGCCAAGACGGCCGGCGCCACCCGCGCGCCGCTGGGCACGTTCGACACCGGCAGCGCACCGGTGCAGTTAGCGCTGGATGGCGACAACATCTATCTATTGTCGGCCAAACAGTTGATGCGTTTGCCCAAGGTCGGCGGGACGGCCACGGTGCTGGCGTCGGTGGCGGGGACCGGAGGCGACACGTATGTGGCCAGCTTGGGCAATGCGGTTTCCTTGGCGGTCGACGATACGTTCGTCTACTGGCTGTACGAAGGGCACGGCCAGGTTCTGAAAATCGCCAAATAGCGCGGCAGCATCATTGATTTACCGTCCGGGCGGGATTGGTTATGGTGGTGGACCTGCCCTGACGGAGGATTGCATGGGTTTTGGTCGCGTTGTTTTGCATCATTCCCCAATGAACCGGTTGTTGCTGCTTGGTTGTCTGGTGATGGGTTGTGCCCAAAGTGTGTCGGCGCCGCCGGCAATGGGCGCGGGGACCGGCGGAACGACCGTCGGTGGCAGCGGCGGCGACAACAGCGGTTCCGGTGGCAGCGGTGGCGCGACGACTGGCTCCGGCGGCGCGGGCGGCGCGCAACCGGTCGACGACGCCGGCAGCGGCGGCGGCGGTTCGTCGACGGACGCGGGCGGTACGGCGCCCGACACTGGCGTGGGCGGCAGCAGCGACGCGGCCCCGTTGCAGGAGTGCACCATGCCCTCCATCGATCGCCTGGAGCTGTGGGTGGCCACCATGGGCGAAGGAAACATGATGCCCTCGGGCGGTAACATCCTGGTCAAAGAAGGCGATCACTACGTCGGCAAGATCGTGTTCGTTGGCAACGGCTGGCACGTGGTTCCGGTTTACGCCAGCAACGACGCCAACGGGCAGGTCGATCTGTCCAGGTCCGCCGGCTTCACGTTGACCTACAGCGCCACCAGCGACTTTTATATTCAGTTGCGCCCCGGCAATCATTGGGGCGGCGACCAGCAATTTGGCGCCAAAGTGCCGTCAACCGGCGGCGCTACGCAAAGCCAATTCATTGCCCTGACGGCAGCAACCTGGGGCCGAATCCCCGGCCTTTCGGCGCCGGCGCAAACCTTCGCTGCCACCGTCAACAATGTGCGCGGGTTGGTGATGGTGGGCGACACGGCCAACACGATCGTTTTTTCCGGGCTGCGCTTTGATAACTACATTCCGGACTGCCGCTGACGCCAGGGAGACAATGGGGGATTGAACCCGCGGGCGGTTGCGGCGATGCTCGGGTGATGAAAGATCGAATTGACCAGCTGGCCGATCTATTGATGAGCGCCGCCTATGCCGACGGGCACCTGGAAGGCGAAGAAAAGATGGCCGTTGGTAAGCTGCTGCGCTTGACCCTGGGCGTGGGTACGCTGCCGATGGATCTCAATTTTCGCATCCAGGAGTTTTCGCCCGCCACCTTCGATCTGGAAAAGACGGCCGCCGTCTTCGCTGGTGATCCACCAGAGGCCAAGCGTTCATTGCTCGAGCTGATTGCTGCCGTTCACGCCTCCGACGCCGAGCACGACTTCGACGAAGACATCCACCTACGTCAGGTGGCCGGCGCCATCGGCCTACCGCCCTCGGCGTACGAGGACATGGTTATGGATATCGTCGAGGAAACCGATCTGCCGGCGTCGATGGCCCGCGTCCGACACGCGCAGTAGCCCCTTGGGCGCGTGCGGTCGCGGTCGCGGCATTAAAGTCGGACCCCACCGAAACCGATTCTGACTACTCCAGTATTAATGGAGGAGGATCTGGCCGTGATGCGAGGCTGCCGGGGGATGGTGCTGTTTCTTCTGGCCGCGACGGGGTGCTCTTTTTCGCCACATCTGCCCGCGGGCGGAAAAATCACCTGCGGCTCCCAGGACAAGTGCCCGTCGCAATTTCCTAATTGCTTTGACGGGACCTGCCATTCCTTCGCTTTGACCAATGATGGGGGCGGCACCGGTGGTTCCGGCGGTGGCGGAAGCGGCAGCGGGGCTGACGGTGCCGTCGTCGATCAATCCGGGCCAGTTGATCAAATGATGTCACCGGACGCGGCAGTGGATCGCACCGCCGGCGACGGGGGCGCGGATCTCGCCGTCGATCTGATGGTCGATCAAAGCGTGGACCACGGACTTACCGATGTGCCGGTCGAGGTGGGCCCGCCGCCCGATTGGCCGGTGTGCACGCCGTCGTCGGCCGGCGACGTGCTGCTGAGTTCCGGGCTGATCGTCTATTTGCAGCTGGACGAAGGCACCAGCAATCCGGTGCTGAATGATTCATCGACCTATGACCTTGGGGTGACGGTGAACAATCTCAGCGGGGGCGGCAGCTGGGTCTCTGGTCGATTCGGCAAGGGACTGTCGCTGGCCGGCGGCAACAATGGCGCCTGGATCGCCGTCGGCGGGACGCCGCCGTCGCCGGTGTTGAACGCCATCTCCGACGGCCTCAGCTTGTCGTTGTGGGCGAAATTTCCGCCCGGCACGCCCAAGGATGGGGTCTTGCTGTCGCGGCGCTATGCTGGCGCCCTGGGATTCTTGTATCGAATCAGCGTCTCGGCCGGTTCGTTGCGGTTCGAGATTTACAGCACCAACGGCAACCACGCCGATTACACCGGCAATCAAAAATTACCAACCAACGGAAAGTGGATGCACATCGCCGCCACCTACGGCGACAGTGGCGCTGTTCCCGGCCTGAAGCTGTACGTCAACGGTGTCTCGCACGGGGGGCAGATGTTCGGGCTGTCGCTGACCACCGAGAACACGTTGCTGCTGGTGGGCGCCGCCGAGACGCCGACCGCACCCATGCCGGAGACGACGATCGCCCAACGCTTGCAGGGCGCCCTGGACGAGGTGGCGGTGTACAACCGGCCGCTGAATCTCGACGAGATCCAGGCCCTGTCCTGCGGCGCGCGGCCGAACTAACCCGTGTGGGCGCGGCGGGCGCGCAGCCGGCGCCCGAACAGATAGGCGGCGATGGCCACGTTGATCAGCAGCGCCACGATCCTGCCGGCGTTGACGTGTACGACGATCTCGTAGATCTCCAGGGGAATGAACGAAGCGGTGACGATGGCGGTCAGCCATTCCGCCCAGGTCTTGCGGCGCAGGATGCAGGTGCCTTCGACCAGGAAGATCATCGCGTATCCGATGGCCAGGATGCCCACCTCGCGCATGCGGCTTTGCTGGGCGAACAGCACGCGCTCGGCCAGGTGGCGCAGCACGCGGTGTCCCGGCGCCCCGCCCATCCAGAAGCCCACCCGGGCAATCCAGCGGGCCACATGCTCGGGAACGACGGTCAGCGCGCCGATGCCGGCGGCCAGCAAGAAGGCCGTCTTCACCAGCTTGAAGATCCCGATGGCGATGATCAGACGATCGCTGCGGGCGGGCTCGTCCACCCGCCGGACGGTGGACGGCAGCGACGACAAGATCAAAGGACGCGCGTCTCGCCGATGTCCAGCAGCCACAGGCGCGCCGGATCCCAGCCGCGCTGTTCAAACACCTGGCGCAGGCGCGCCGGCGGCTCGCCCATCGGTTCGTCGGTCAGCTTGAACGTTCCCCAGTGCATCGCCACCAGTTGCCGCGCGCCCAGCCGAGCGAAGGCCTCGCCGGCATCCTCGGGGTTCATGTGCTGCGGCTGCATGAACCAGCGCGGCTCGTAGGCGCCGATGGGCAGCAACGCCCAATCGATCGGTCCCGTGCGCTGGGCGATCTCGGCGAAGCCGTCGAACAGCGCGGTGTCGCCGGCGTGGTAGGCGGCGCCCTCCGGCCCGCGGAAAACAAAGCCGCTCCACAACATGTCGTTGCGGTTCCACGGCGCGCGCATCGACCAGTGGCGCGCTGGCACCGCGGTGATGGTCAGCGCCCCCATCTGATGCGATTGCCACCAATCCAGCTCGACCAGGTTGGGAAGCCCGGCGGCGCGCAGCAACGCCCCGTTGCCGGTCGGCGTGATGAACAGAGTCTTCTTGCCGATGCGCTTCAAAGTCGGCAGATCCAGGTGGTCGTAATGATTGTGGCTGATCGTGACCACGTCGATGGGCGGCAGGCTTTCCAGCGCCACGCCCGGCGGCGCCTGCCGTTTGATCACGCCGGAGATGCGCGTCGACCAGATGGGATCGGTGGCCACCAGCGCGCCGCCCAGGCGCAAGACGAAGGTGGCGTGTCCGATCCAGGTCAGCGAGGAAGGCGCCGCCGCGATCGCCGCGCCGTCGTTCGCCCGCACCGGCGTGACATAGCCGCCGGGATCGCGGACCCGTCGGCCGGCGATGGTGTCCAGGAAACGCCAGCGCAGAAGGTCGGCGGGTCCCCGCTGCGGCTGCGTCGCCAGGTGATCGAAACGTCCCATTGATTTTCTTTTCGACGAAAGCGTACCTCAGCCGGTCGAAAAGCGCGGCAGCTTCATCAGCGCCGACTGCAGCCCTTCGGCATACGCCGGATGCACGAACTCGGCTTCGACCAGCGTGCGGGCCGACGCCTTCGCCTGCATCAGGGCGATGAACACGTGCAACAGCTCGCCGGCCTCGGCGCCGACGATGACCGCCCCGACGATCTGTTCGGTGGCGGGATCGATCAGGACTTTGATCAAGCCGGCCAGTTCGTCGACCTCGATGGCCCGGGCCACGTTCCGGAACGGAAGCAGCGCTACTTCGACGGAGACGCCCTTGGCGCGCGCCTGACGCTGGCCGAGACCGACGCCGGCGATCTGCGGATCCGTGAAGATGGTGAACGGGATGTGGCGCTCGCCGCGCCCACGCGTCGCCTTGCCCATCAGGCCGGCGAACAAAAGCCGGTGATCATCCCAGGCCACGTGGGTGAACTGCGGCTGGTCAATGGCGTCCCCGACGGCGAAGATCCCGTCGGCGCTGGTGCGATAGCGATCGTCAGCGACGACGAAGCCTTTCGGGTCAAGGGCGATTCCGGCGCGATCGCAATCAAGGTCGTCGGTGTTCGGCCGCCGCCCGCTGGCCACCAGCAAGTGCGTGCCGCGCAATTCGCGCCCGCCCCCCAGCGTCACCGCGACGCCACCGTCGACCGACGCCAGGCCGGTGACTTCCGCGCTGGCCTCGACGGTGATTCCTTCGTCGCGAAACACCTCGGTGATCGCCGCGCCCACGTCGTCGTCCAGCGCCGCCAGCAAGTGCGGCGCCCGTTCAATGATGGTGACGCGCGATCCGAAACGCCGGAACATCTGCCCCATCTCGCAGCCGACATAGCCGCCACCCAGCACCATCAGGTGTTCCGGCAGCGACGGCAGATCCATCACCCGGTGGCTGTCCAGCCAGGGCACGGCATCAAGGCCGGCGATGGGCGGCACCATCGGGCGGGCGCCGACGTTGATCACCACCCGGTCCGCGCGGTATCGCCGGCCAGCGACGTCAATCTCGCGTTCGGCGACGAAGCGGGCGTGTCCGCGCAGCAGCGTCAGGTTCGGTGCGCCGGCGGCCAATCGTTTTTCGATCCCTTGCCGCCAGCGTTGCACGACGGCGTTCTTGCGGGCGATCACCGCGGGAAAATCCACTCGCACCTCGGCGCTGGCATCACCGTCGCCACGGGAAAGTCGCACGCCCAACCGGCCGGCGGTGCGGGCCACGTGCGCGGCGCGGGCGCTGGCGATCATCGTCTTGGTCGGCGTGCAGCCGCTGTTGACGCAGGTGCCGCCCAGAACACCGCGCTCGACGATCAGCACGCGCTGGCCGGCGGCGGCCAGCTTGCTGGCCAGCGGCACGCCAGCCTGGCCGGTCCCGATGATGATGACGTCGGCCGTTTCGGCAGTCATGCGTCCGCGGAACTGTATTCACTGCGGACCAAAACGGGAAGGGGCGGTCGGTCCGGGCGTGCCGTCCTTCGGCTTAACCCGCGTCGTCGGACAGCGGCGGATGACCGTAAATGGGGATGGGGAGTCTGTCGATCGGTTGACCGCTGTCGGTGTTGCCGTCGGCGCTGTCCCTCGCCGCGTCCACGGCGCTGCCGCCGGTGCCCATCGCGCCGCCGGTGCCGGTGCTGCCCCCGCTGCCGCCTTTTGCTCCATCGTTGGTCGCGGCGTCCACCGGCTGGCCGCTCATCGTACCGCTGGAACAGGCGGGCGCGCCGGCCAGCGATGCGCCCAGCAACACCAGGGCCGATCGCGGCAAGCGGCCGCGTGTCGGCGCCGCGGGCAGCGCGGCGCGAAAGCTGTCGCTCAGCTGGGCGTGGCAAAACGGACAGGCGGTCTCCGTGTCGCGAATGTGTCGCGCGCACGCCGGACAGGGGCGAAAGGCAGGTTTCATACAGTCTCCTCGGTAAGCGGGCGCGATGCGATAGCGACGATCACTTTACCGTCAGAGCCGACGGGCACCCATCACTTTCATTTTTTATTCGCCCACCAGCGAAAGCGGGTCAGCGGGCACTGCCGCACGTTCCACCAGCGTCGTTGGCTGCGGCGATGCAGGTGCCCTGTGGCGGCAGGCAGACGATGTGAAAGTTCGGGCACACCACCGGCTTTTGAGAATCGCAGTGCGCCTGCAGCCACTCTTGCTTCAACTGGTTCAGCTGGGTGTCGTCATTCACCAGTATCGGGCAACCGAAACCACAAGAAGTCAGATTGCCCGCCGCCGACTTCTGGCACTGATTGGCCGCGCGGGGGTTGCAGCTTTCCGCGGCATTCAAGGCGGTCTCATACATCGTTTCGATCTCGGCGCAGGCAAGGCCTGCGTCCGCGCCTCCGTCGGTACTCGTGCCGCCGTCCTTGCCCGCGGTGCCGCCGCTGCCAGCGGATGCGCCGCCCGTTCCCCCCGCAGCGCCGCCCGTGCCCGAGCCACTTTGTCCACCGGACCCTCCGTCGTCCCCGGACATTCCGGGCGAGCCTCCCGAACAGGCCACCATCAACAAGCAGCCACACAGCCAGGCAATCGGTCGCATGCGGTACACCTCAGCAAATCGAAGGCCATCCGGATGACCGCGCGTTTCTGCGGCCATTCGGTCCGGCCGCTTTGAATTGTTGGCGGCGCCCGCGGTGCCGCCTCGGATTTTCGTGATCGCGGCTCACCCGGCGCTGGTCTCGGCGACGGTCTCCAGCTCGATCGTCTTCATGCAGCGATAGGCGATGCGTCCGCGCAGCACTGGATCACTTTCCAACGCCGCGATGAACGCGGCCATCTGCCGATGCCAGTCCTCATGGTAAAAGGCGATCGGTTTTTTGCCACCCTTTGCAGCGAGGAATCGACCATGCCGAATGCGTTTGTTCACGTCGAGCTCAACACCGACGACGTTCCCAAGGCCAAGGCGTTTTACAAGAGCCTGTTCAAATGGAAGCTGGGCCTGATGGGCCCCGGCTATACCAGCATCGACGTCGGCAAAGGCGGAACCGGCGGTGGGATGCAGCAGAAGCCGATGCCCGGATCACCGACCATGTGGTTGCCTTACGTGCTGGTGGATGACGTCAAGAAGACCATCGACAAGGCGCGCACGCTGGGCGCCAACATTCAGGTCGAATACATGGAGATCGGCGACATGGGCTCGATCGGCGTCTTCGTCGATCCGAGCGGCGCCCCGATTGGCGTGTGGGCCCCGGCCAAGAAGGTGAAAAAGAAAGCCGCCAAGAAAGCGGCGAAGAAAGCCAAAAAGGCCGCCAAAAAGGCCTCAAAAAAGCGGAAGTAACGCCCGGCGTGCGGCCAACGTTCTCTGTCTGTGGGCTGACTTTTCTTCTTCTGCTCGGTGCCTGCGCGCCGGTGAGCGTGAGGAACGGGGGCGCCGAATCGCCCGCTTCAGGCCTGGCAACGGAGGGCGCCCGGACCTACGTCTACGTGGGGACCACCGCCGGCGAGATCGCCACCTTCAGCCTGGATCAAGCCAGCGGACGATTGCGGGGGCACGGGACCATCGCCGTGGGACAAGCGCCGGCCTCGCTGGCGGCCGCTCGCGAGGGGCGGATCTTGGTCGCGACCAGCGAAGCGGCCGCCAGTGTCGTTTCGCTGGCCATCAATCCGAAGACCGGTGCCCTCACGGCTGTCGGCCGCGCTTCTTCGGGTGGCGGGCAGCCAGGCGGCACAACGGCGGACCGCAGCGGCAAATACGTGGCGGTGGCGAATCAGGGCAGCGGCAGTGTCGCCGTTCTCCCGGTTCGTCCGAATGGGTCGCTGGCGGCGGCCTCCGTGTTCGACGCTGGCCCCGGGGCGCGCGCCATTGCCTTTCATCCCAGCAATGAAGCGGCCTACGTGGCGAACTTCCGGGCCGAGACCATCTCGCAGTATTCGTTCAATATCGGGACTGGCACGTTGACGCCCAAAGCTGACCGCCCGGTGGTCTTGCCGGCACATTCGGGCCCGCGATCTTTGCTCGCGCATCCGAACGGTCGCCTGTTGTATGTGGTGAACGAGACCAGCAACACCATCGCCGCCTACGCCATCGAAGAGCCGGTGCGCACCTTGTCGCTGCTGGCGCTGCAGGTGGCGTCGACCCTTCCCGACGGGTGGCACAAACGCAAGAACCAGCTCGTCGAGGCGCGCCTCGGCCGCGGCGGACGCTTTCTCTACGCGCTCAACCGCGGCCACGACAGTCTGGTCACATTCGCCGTCGATCGAGCGACCGGCGACCTCTCTTTGGTCGGACATCACTCTTTGGGACAGTCACCCAGCGCTCTGAGTGTCGATCCCAGCGGGGAATTTCTCTTCGTCGCCCAGCAGAGCAGCCGCAACCTGGCTATCTTTCGTCTGGACCCGGTGACCGGTGCACCGACGCCGCTCGGAATCGTGCCTGTTGCCGGGGCACCGCTGTCGACCCTGGCGGTGCGCCCAGCCGCCGACTGAGCCGAGTGGATCTGGCGGGGTCTGGAGATCAGCCTCGGCAACGGCGGGCGTTACCGGTCCGGCAGCAGCAGCACTTTCCCGACGCCGCCTTTTTCGGCGAAGGTGTGGGCGGCGCCCGCTTGCGAAAATGGGAAGCGCTTGGCGACGGGGACGATCAGCTTGCCGGCCGCCGCGGCGGCGACCAGCTCGGCCAGACGTTTCGGATCACGATGGGCGGAGAAGGCCTGGACGACAAAGCCGCGCTCGTTCGCCCCCGGCGGTTCACCCAGCACGCTGCCGATGCGCCCGCCCGCTTTCAGCTTGCCCAGCAGTTTTTGCGTGGTCGTCCCACCGACGGTGTCGGCCAACGCATCGAGAGGCGCCAGCTTGGCGATCTCCTGGTCGTCGTCCAGCGCCACCACGGCCTCGGCGCCCAGCTTGTCTGCCTCCGCCTTGTGGTTGCGGCGCACGCCGGCGAACACCTTTGCACCGCGCGACTTGGCGACGAACACCGCGACCCGCCCGACGGCGCCGGTCGCCCCGGTCACCAGCACCGCATCGCCTTCGCGGACGCCGGCGGCATCGACCAGCTGCGCTCCGGTCAGCGACACCAGCGGCAGCGCCGCCGCGTCGATCAGATCCAGACCGGCCGGGATCTCCGCCCAGGCGTCGACCGGCGCCACCACGAACGCCGCATAGCCGTGGTCGACAAATCCCACCACGCGCGTCCCCACCTTGAACGCGGTCACGCCCGGCCCGACGGCGACCACCTCACCCGAGACGTCCCGTCCCAGCACGGCCGGAAATGTCACCGGCCGGTAGGCTTTCAAGGCGCCGCTGCGCAACTTCCAGTCAATCGGGTTCACACCCGCCGCCGCCACGCGAACCTTGATCTCGTTGGGACCGGGCGTGGGCTCGGGGAGATCACGGACCTCCAGGCGATTGGCTTCTCCGTACTCGGGCAGGACAATGGCTTTCATTTTTGTTCTCCCGCACAAGAATCTGCGCACGGCAGCAGACGCCGGCCAGAGAAAAATGATTCGGCGGCCTGCAACGCCGCTTCATGCCGGCCGACTGATCTTCACTGCGCTGTCCAGCCGCCGTCGATGCTCTGCACGCTGCCGGTGATCGACGCGGCGTCGTCGCCGCACAGGAACACGGTCAGCGCGGCGACTTCTTCTATGCGCACGAATTGCCGGCTGGGTTGCCGTTCAAGAATGACTTTGGCGATGACCTCCTCGCGCGGAATGTGATGGACCTCGGCCTGATCGTTGATCTGCTTTTCCACCAGCGGCGTCAGCACATACCCCGGACAGACGGCGTTGCAGGTGATCCCTTGCCCGGCCGTCTCCAGAGCCACGGTCTTGGTCAGGCCCACCACACCGTGCTTGGCGGCGACGTAGGCGGCTTTGTAGGGCGACGCCACCAGGCCGTGCGCCGAGGCGATGTTGATGATGCGACCCCAATGTTTTTTCTTCATCGCCGGCAGCGCGGCGCGGATGGTGTGAAAGGCGGCGCTGAGGTTGATGGCGATGATGGCGTCCCATTTGTCGGGCGGAAATTCCTCGACCGGCGCCACGTGCTGGATGCCGGCGTTGTTCACCAGGATGTCCAGGCCGCCCAGTATTTGCGTGGTCTCGGCGATCAGCTCGGCGATCTCCGTCGGCCGGGCCAGATCCGCGGGCGAATAGCCGACGGTGACGCCGTATTCGCGGGTCAGCTCGGCGCGCAGGGCGGCGATTTCATCGGGCGGTCCAAAGCCATTCAGCATCACGTTGCAGCCGCGCGCCGCCAGCGCTCGCGCGATGCCGAGGCCGATACCGCTGGTGGATCCGGTGACCAACGCTGACTTGCCGGTTTCCATGTTGGCTCACAGCCGTTCGATCTTGATGTGCTTGATGGCCGCCGATTCTTGCAGCGTGTGGGCCAGCACGTGGCCGGCAATGGGTACGGCCGTGCGGATGTCGAACATCACCCGCACCTGGCCGTTCTCGTCCGGACGTTCGAACTCTTCTTGCGTCCAGATCGCGCCGGCTCTGGTCAGCGCGTCCGTCACCGCTGCCACCGACGACTGCGCCTCGTCGACCAACACGGTGACGCGTTGCCGGGCGATGGGCTCGCCACGATCTTCGAAACGGCGCAGCAGGGTCAAGGCGCTCAGCCCGACGGCGGTGACGAACGCGGCGATGACGTACATGCCGGCGCCGGCCGCCATGCCGATGGCCGCCACCAACCACAAGCCGGCCGCGGTGGTCAGCCCGCGGATGGTGAGGCCGGTCCGCAAAATGGCGCCCGCCCCCAGAAACCCGATCCCCGACACCACGGAGGCCGCGATGCGCGACGGATCGACCGTGACTAGATCACCCGCCTCGTAGTGCTGAAAGTAGACAAAGCGGCTCGAGACCACCATGAAGGTCGCGGACGCCAAGGCCACGATGGTGTGCGTGCGCAGGCCCGCCGGGCGGCCGTGCAAGTCGCGCTCGAAGCCAATCAGCGCGCCGAACGCCGCCCCGACGATGATCCGCAACAGCAGCTCGGCGTGAAGACTCTGCAGCATCTCGCGGATTACCGTACCATGCCGCTGTGAACCTGGCGGTCAATCCACCAGTCTTGCCGATGCTGTCGAAATCGGCTGCCGCGCTGCCGGCGGGCGACGGGTGGATCTTCGAACCGAAGTGGGACGGCTTTCGCACGCTGATCTTCCGCGACGACGACGAGATCTTCATTCAAAGCCGCGACGAAAAACCGCTCGGCCGCTATTTCCCCGAGCTGTTGGAGCCATTGCGCGCCCAGCTGCCGCCTCGCTGCGTGCTGGACGGCGAGATCGTGATCGCCCGCGGCGGCGCGCTGGACTTCGAGGCGCTGCAGCTGCGGCTGCACCCGGCGGCCTCGCGGGCTAAGAAGCTGGCGGCGGAGATCCCGGCGTCCGTGGTGTTCTTCGATCTGCTGTGCGACGGCGCGCGCGATCTGCGGCCGGCGCCCTTTCGGGAACGGCGGGCCGCGCTGGAGGCGATGCTGGCGCGCGCGGCGCCGCCCCTGCACCTGACGCCGGCCACGCGCGATCGCTCGATCGCCCACGATTGGTTCCGGCGTTTCGAGGGCGCGGGCCTGGACGGCGTGATGGCCAAACCGGACGATGGCGCGTACCAGCCGGACAAGCGCGTGATGCTGAAGGTGAAGCACGAACGCGACTGTGATTGCGTGGTGGCCGGTTTTCGCTGGCACAAAGGCAGCGACAACACCGCGCTCGGCTCGCTGTTGCTGGGCCTTTACGACGACCGCGGCGAGCTGCAACACGTGGGCGTGTGCGCCAGCTTCACCGCCATCAAGCGCCGCGAGCTGGTGGATTTTCTGGCGCCGTATCGGCAAGACGCGCTGGTCGATCACCCGTGGCGCGAGTGGGCGGCCTATCAGAACGAATCAGAAGGACCGCAACGCCGTCCCGGCATGGGCAGCCGCTGGAGCCAAGGAAAAGATCTCTCCTGGCAGCCGCTGCGCCCCGAGCTGGTGGTCCAGGTCGCCTATGATCACATGCAAGGCAGCCGCTTCCGCCACACCGCCCAGTTCCGCCGCTGGCGCGACGACAAACCGCCGCGCGATTGCACCCTCGCCCAGCTGGAGGTGGTGCCGCCGCAAGAGCTAGCCGCGATCTTCTCCGGTTGATCCGCCGCCGGCATCCCCACCGGTCTCTTTCGCCGCCTTCCACTTTGCCCGCCATTCGCGCGTCGGATCGTCGTCGGGATCCGGCGGCTCGGCCGGCGGTCGTTCGCCTTCCGGCACGTGGCGCAGGTTCACCCGCACGCGGGTCCAGGTCGATGATCGCCCGCGCATGGAATCCACCAGCACGTCATCCACCGCCAGCAGCGTCGCCGCCTGCGGATGCCGTGCTTTCCAGCGTTCCAGGCCGGCCAGCGCCGCTGTCTTATCAGGCGAGTTGGCCACGGTGACCAGCGGCATCTTCGACCGTCGCGCCCCTTTCGGTGACGGCACCGCCGATCTGGCCGCCGACCTGGCCCGTGAGGGGGCCACCCGCGGCGCCTCGCCCTCCATCTTGCGAAAGTGCGGCGGCCAGGGCGCATCGCCCAGTCCCGCCGCGTCGTCGCGTGCCGCCAGGGCCAGCAGCGCGTCCAGCGAACCCGGGGCGTCGTCCATGCCAGCGTGCGGATCGCCGATCGCCGTCAGCCGTTGCGGCATGGTGAACACGGTGAAGTCCGCCGGCTCGCAGGCCGGCACCTCGTCCCAGCGCAGCGGCGCCGAAACGCGCGCGTCGGGCAGCGGCCGCACCGAATACGCCGAACAAGTGGTGCGATCCTTGGCGTTCTGGTTGTAGTCGAGAAAGACCCCGCGCCGTTCTTCCTTCCACCACTTCGACGTGGCCAGCGACGGCGCCCGCCGTTCGATCTCGCGCGAAAAAGCCAGCGCCGCCCGCCGCACGTCGCTGAACGTCCAGCGCGGGTGCAGGCGGGCGTTGACGTGCATGCCGCGCGAGCCGCTGGTCTTGGGCCAGCCTTGCAGGCCCAGCTCTTCCAGCAGCCCTTTCACCTCCATCGCCACCCGCCGCACGTCGTCCCAGGCCACGCCGGGGCCGGGATCCAGATCGATGCGCAGCTCGTCCGGGTGTTCCAGATCGCCGGCGCGCACCGGGTGCGGGTGCAGCTCGATGCAGCCCAGGTTCACAATCCAGGCCAGTCCCGCGGCGTCGTCGACCACCACCTCCTCGGCGGTGCGGCCCGAAGGAAACGACAGCGTCACCGTGCGCAGCCAGGGCGGGCGCTTGTCGGGGGCGCGCTTTTGATAAAACGGCTGTCCCTCGGCGCCGTCGACGAACCGTTTCAAGACGATCGGCCGATCGCGAATGCCGCCCAGGGCGCCCGGCGCCACCGCCAGGTAATACTGAACCAGCTCCAGCTTGGTCAGCTTCGCTGCGCGCGAAAAATATGGCTTGTCCGGATGGGTGACGCGAACCTCGCGCCCGTCGATGGACAAGACCGCGGCGTCGTCGGCCTTGGCCGCCGCGGGAGCGCCGTCGCTTTTCTTTTGCCTCGGGGTTCTGGCCACCGCGCCAAAGGCTACAGCGCGACGGCGAATCGGAACAGATACTCTTGCTCGAAGCGGCTCTTGAGTTTCTGGATGGTCGAGGTGTCGCCGCCGAGGTGGTTCAGAAGATAGTTGAACGTCAGGCGGAACCGCTTCGAGTGCCAGTAATTCACGCCGAGCTCGTACGAATCAACTTTCGTGGTGCCGGTGACCGGGCTCTTCGTCATCAGTGCCGCGGTGTCGGACGATTCGCTCATGGTCTCGTTCAGGTAATCCACCTTGATCGCCAGCTGCAGCCCGTTGACCGGCGCCTTGACGCCGAACTTGCCGATGCGGGTGGGCATCTGCATCCCGGGCTCGCCGATGATGCGGTCGTCGCCGATGGCCCACAGCCACAGCTCGCCATAGAACGCCGAGCCTTTCAGCGTCGCGCCGCCCAGGACCACGGGCGCGGTGGCGCTGGTGACGTCCATCGCCGATAGCGGCTGTTTTTTCCAGACGAATTCGAACCGCAAGCCCCATTTGTGGGCCACCGGCGCGTTCAGCTCGGCCGCGAACGCTTGCAGCCGGCCCATCTGGTGCAGCTCGATCGGGGTCTTGGTGCCGCTCGCCTGCGTGAAGGTGTACGACGGCTTCAAGAACGTGAACCCGGCCTGCGTGCTTTGCGAGGCGACGACGAGTGAGTTGTTGCGGTCGCCGGTCCAGTACGATCCGCCCAGCGTGACCGCCTTCAATTCATCGACCCCGCCCGGCAGCGGCGCCACCCAGGCCCGGCTGATGAAGTCGAATTGATTGTCGGCGTTGCGAAAGTTCTGTCCGTCGCCGTCGAACACGCCCAGCGAGTAATAAAAATTGCGCTCCGGGTTGGTGCCGTGGGCCATCGCGCCGACTTCCTTTCCCGACGGGATGCCGAAGGCGCGCACCGGGATCGATTTTTCCATGAAGTCGAGATACTTGTCCGAGGTGCGGTTCTCGAGCGTGAAGGGCGCGTCGAACTGACCGACCTGCAGGATGAAGAGATCTTTCCAGGGCGCCAGGGCCACGAAATCGTCGGTGGCGTTCAGGTTTGATTGCGCGATGGGCGCCGCGCCGGCCGGCGCGCCCGAGGCGAAGTCGCCGGCAATGCTGAAGTAGACGAAGGTGCCCACCCAGCCGGTCAATTCAAAACGGGCCCGGCGCAACAGCAGCGTGTTGAACGGCGTGGTGTTGCTGCTTTTGAAAAAGTAACCGTCGGCCTGCACGCGGCCGCTGGGAAACAAAATGAAAAGATTGTCCGGCGAGCGCAGGAACGCCGTCTGATTGCTGAAGCCGGCCAGCGGCTCGTCGCCGGCGGTCGGCGCGGGCGGCGGTGGAGGCGGCTCGACGGGCGCGGGTGGCGTTGGGGGCGGCTCGACGGGCGGCGGCGGCTCGGCGGCTGGTGGCGGGCCGGGCGCTTCGGACGGCGGCGCCGGCTCGGCCTGGTCTTGCCCTTGCGCGGTGTCGGGCGGCGGCGGGCCAGCTGTGTACGGCAAGATCACCGCCGAGAGGTCGGGCTTCGCCAGCGCGGTGGGCGGCGATCGCCGCGGGGCCGGTGCCGCGGCCGATTCGTGCTTCGGCCAGACGCGCTTGGGTCGCGGTGGCGGCGGCTCCTCGCCGCGCGCTTGCGCGTGAATGGCGTCCAGGATCGCCTGCGCTTCGTCCTGTTCCTGGATTTGTTGCGGCAGCTTTTGCGCGTTCGCGGCGCCCACTGGCATCAGCGCAGAGACCAGCAGCGTCAGCGCGAATGGCGTCTTCATCGATCGGGTGCGCGACATTGGTTTCGGACTCCCATTGGTTCCGGGGCGCCGATCATGCCGACGGAAAAATCGGTCGAGGTGACGATTGGGAAACTCTTTCGTGGGGTTTTCCATCGGCCCGTCACGCAGCTGTTACCGTCGGCGGCGCGACCCCAAAAAAAACGAAAGGGTGCGCCCCTCACCAGGACGCACCCTCTCGCGAAAGTTAGGCGCGCGCCGCCTCCCGGCGCGCTTTTCTCAGACTAGATATTCGGAACCACGCCCGCCGGGTTCGACCCGCAGGCATTGCTGTTGGTCGTGTAGGTCATGGCCGGGGACACGCAGGTCCTCTCGTCGAAGTCCTGGCAGAAGATACCCCCGGGGACGTCGATGAAGCCATGGCTGGTGATGATCGGGTTGACGATCGAGCCGTTGCTCATGCACTTCGCCAGCTCGAGCTCGCCGGTGGCGAGGTTCGGGTCGCCGAAGCCGGCCACGGTGCTGAAGAACAGCTTGCGCGACAGTGGGTAGAACGTCGGGTCGCTGGGTGCGGTGACGATCTTCTCGATGTTCGCCTGGCTGTCGGTGATGCCGTTCAGGGTCAGGGCGATGCTGCCCGCCTGGTTCGCCGCCTCGCGGCCGGCGTAACCCATGCTGCACGGATCAGCCTGCGCCAGGCAGCCGATCTGCGCGGTCGAATCGGTCTGCGTGCAGGTCGCGGCGCCGGTCGCGATCACCTTGCTGGTGTGGACGCCGTAGAAGGCGCCGGTGATGAAGCGGTTCAGGTTGTCCTTCACGTAAGAACCGTCGGCGTTCTTGACGATCAGGTTGTACGCGCGGCCATTCATGCCGTTGGCACCGAAGCCCTGGACCGGCGTCTTGAGGGCGATGCAGTGGGCGTTGAACGCGCCGCCGCCCAGATCCTGATAAGGCTGGAAGCACTTGCCGAACAGCAAGCCCAGGCCGTTCGGGCAGGCGGTGATGCCGGTGGTGGCCGGCTTCATCAGCTGGAACTTGCCGGGGCTGCAGGCCACCGACGAGAACAGCTGGGCGCCCGTCAGGTCGGCCGGAACCTCGACCACCGTGACCAGACCGAGTGTGCCGTCGCGGCTGCAGGCCTCTTCGTTGTTGTCGCAGGGGCGGCGGATCGGATCCTTGTCCTGATAGTCGTCGTCGCCGGCGAAGATGTTGCCCAGGCCGAAGGCGTTGCAAAAGGCCACGCCCTTGGCGACAGCGCCGGGGACGGTCTTCGCCGAGGGGAGACCGGGCAGAGCCAGAAGCGTCAGCAGCGTGTCGCTGGTGCCGGAGAAATCCGAGCGGCGCCAGGCGTGACGAAGCTGCGTGCAGGTGCTGCCGGTGCAGGACGCCTCGAACAGCGCGCCCCAGTTGTTCACCAGCGAGCGGCGAACGTCGCTGTTGCAGTCGGTGACGCCCGCGTGGGTCTTGCCGCCGTAGATCAGGGTCAGGACGTCCTTCCAGTCGGTCAGGTGATAGGTGTTCGTGCCGCTGTCGCAGCCGGAACAGTTGTTCACCGCGTTGCCGTTGGTGTCGGTGACGGCGAACGAGTGCGTCGACGTGAAGGCCAGACCGCCCCCGCACTTGTTGCCTTCGGAGGCCGACGTCACGATGGCGATGCCGTCCAGGCCGACGACGATGGCTTCAGCGGTGGGGCCCTTGGCGCAAACGCCGGTGGTGGGGTTCAAGAAACGAGACATCGGAGCGACGAACTGCGTGGGCGGGCTCGCCGTCATCGCGTTCTCGCCCGTCGTCGAGCCGCCGCCGTTATAGGTGATGCCGTTCGTCGTCGCGCCCGGGCACTGAGCCAGGACCGCCTTGGTCACCTCTTCGAGAGTATCCGAACCTTGCAGCGCGACGTTATTGATCGCGCTCGCAGTGGTGGTGAAGCCGACCCCCACCATCAGGAATGCTGCGCCCAAAATTTTCATTCTCATTCTGAAATCCTCCGTTGATTGGTTCCGATCGGTCGCCCGGTGCGAGCGCCGATCTGCCCGCCCGACCGCCGTAAACAAAGAACGGGCCAAGATCTGGCGGCGTCACCGTGGCAACCACAAGCGCGCCGTATCTGGCGGTTAGAGGAATGCGGCCATCGGATTTCACTCGTCGATGTGCGTCGGCCTCCTCCAGGAATCGAACGCAGCCCTCCGAAAAGCGGAGAGCGCCGGCGGGTTTTTTGGCTCTGTTTTCCCCGCGCTGCCGCGCTAGCCCCGAAATTCCACGCTTCTGCGACCGGGTGGCCGCGCAGCGCCATTGGCGCGGACTTTGATATGCGCCCAGCCGTCGCTTGTCGCTCTCGTTCGCGCGGCGGGTACTCATTTTTCAAAGAACCTCAGGAGGAATTGTGATGATTCGATCTGCAACCAGTAAAGCCGTGCTTCTGACGGCGACGGTGCTGCTGTCCAGCACCGCGTTCGTCAACTGTTCCAACACCAAAAACACCTCCAACGCCGTCACCGACACGGGTTCGGTCGGCCTGGCCGTCAAGCTCTCGACGGGCATCACCGTCGACAAGGTCAGCTACACGATTTCCGGAAACGGGATCACGCCGGTCACCGGGACCATCCTGACGACGGATCCGGGCGCCACCATCTCGGTGTTGGTGAACGGTCTGCCGGTCGGAATGGGCTACACCGTCACGCTGTCCGCGACGGGCAGCGACGGCGTGACCACTTGCGGTGGCTCGTCGACCTTCAATGTCGTCGCCAACCAGACCAGCTCGGTGACGGTGGCTCTGCAGTGCATGGCGCCGAAGACGACCGGCTCGGTCGGTGTGACCGGCACCCTCAACAACTGCCCGACCCTGACCTCGTACACCGCGGCTCCGCTGGCGATCTCCACCGGTGGCGTTATCACGGTGGGCGCGACGGCCAGCGATCTGGACGCCGGCGACATGCTGACCTTCGCCTGGACGGCGACGGGTGGCTCGTTCGTCGCCGCCGGTTCGGCCAGCACCGGCTTTAACTGCACCACGCCGGGCGCGCAGACCCTGACCATCACGGTCTCCGACGGTCACTGCACCGACAACGCCACCATCGCGGTGACCTGCGTGGCCTTGGCCTGCGGCAACGGCACGCTGGATCCGGGCGAGCAGTGCGATCCGCCCAGCGCGGCCAACCACTGCGATGCCAACTGCCAGACCATTCCGGTGTGCGGGAACAGCGTGGTCGAAAAGGGTGAGCAGTGCGATCCGCCGAACGGCACCACCTGCAGCGCCACTTGCCAGGGGATTCCGATCGTCTGCGGCAACGGCATCGTCCAGCCGGGCGAGACCTGCGATCCGCCGAATGGCACCACCTGCGACGCCACCTGCCACAGCCAGGTTGCTCCCACCTGTGGTGACGGCATCGTCAACCAGCCGAGCGAGCAGTGCGACCCGCCGAACACCATGACCTGCGATGCGAACTGCCAGACGATCGATCTCTGCGCCAAGTGTGAAGCTGTGCAGTGCGATCCGACGATCGCGGGCTGCGGTTCGCTGACGGGCGCCGATCAGACCGCCTGCCTGGCGCTGGTGGCCTGCATTCGTATGACCGGCTGCTCGAAGGCCGGTGACGCTCAGCCCTGCTACTGCGGCACCGCGTCCGATATCGCCTGCCTCTCTGGCTCGGCGAACGGCGCTTGCAAGGCGCAGGTCGAGGCGGCCGCCAAGTCGACCGACGCCGGTACCATCGCCAACGAGTTCGTGGATCCGACCTTCCCGGTCGGCCTGGCCACCAACCTGATCGGCTGCGACGCCACGTCGTCGTGCGCGCCGCCGGTGTGCAAGCTGTAACACCGGTTGATGCTCGCTGCGCGGGAGGGCTCACCCTCCCGCGTCGGTGAGCGAAAGATGGTGGCGGGAAGTGGGTGAGGGGACGGGCGCTGGGTGAATAACCTGGCGCCCGTTTTTTTTGAGAGGTGATGAACGTGTGGTCCGATAGTCGCGCCGTGAAGATCGGGCTGGCCGTGCTGCTGCTGGGTTGGTCGGCCGCGAGCTGCGACAGCAACCACTGCGGCATCGCCGCGGCGACCATCGACGACGCCGGCACCGGCAGTGGCGTGGGTGACGGCGCCATCGAAAGGACGTCGGTGACGTTGCCGGAAGCAGGCGCCGAGACCAGCGACAGCGCCGGCGCGCAAGACGTCAGCGTGGGCGTGGCGGACGCCAAAGGCGACGGTTCAATTTCCGTGATGGGCACGTTCAACAACTGCCCGAACATCGTCGCGGCCACGGCGTCACCGCCGCAGGCCACCGTCGGCGAGATGATCTCAGTTGCCGTTACTGCCAGCGATCAAGACCTCGGCGATCATTTGACGTACGCGTGGACCGCATTGGGCGGCTCGTTCCCTATGCCCTCCGCCGCCCGCACGGCTTACACCTGCACCGAGCAGGGCATGTGGCAGCTGACCGTCAAAGTCTCCGACGGCCAGTGCACGCAGACCGTCACCGTGATGGTCTCCTGCGGAGCCGCCGGCGCGCCGGGCTGACACGCGGGCCGTGGCCAGCTTGGCGTCGATTCGGGCCCGTTCAGTTCTTGGGCAGCAGCTCGCAGTGGTTGTATGGGGTCTTGGCCGCGGTCGGGTCCGCCTCCAGTTTCTTCAGATAAAGGAAGACCGCCACGCCGGCGTTGACCGCACCCCGCGTGGCCCAAGCGTCCGCGTCCGTGAAGGTATAGCGGTTGTCCTGGTCCTCCGTCGCGACCAGTTGCGAGGACGACGCCGTTATCACTTGGTCCGGGCAGTACGGCATCTTGACCTTGCCCGGGCCCACCGGGTGCGCGCTCAGCAACGCCTCGGCGGCGGCCAGATCGGCCGCGCCGCTGGGCTTTTGCACGCAGACCGGAAACACGTTGTCCGCGGTCAGGCCCATCTTCAGCTCGCCACGCTGGTTCAACACCGGCGCGTCCAACGGGTAGGCGTCGCCCCAGTAGAAACTTTGCGTTGGTCTTATCTCCAGCCCGCCGGCCGTGCCCGTGCTGTTGATCCAGAGGCCACCTTTGGGTTGCAGAACCCGCACCACCTGGCGGTTGCCCAGGCTGCACAGTTGCTGCCACATCTCGGCGTCCCCGTTTGACCCGATGAGGGCCGTGTTCGCGCCCCACTCGATATAGCCGCGCGGGAAGGCGTAGTCCGCGTCGAAGGGGATCGTCGTGTTCTGGTCAATCAAGGGAAGAACCTGGGCGCACAGATTCTGCGCCAGCTTGAGCATGTTGGCGGAAGTCGACGGAACCGACTGCTGTCCGCGCGAAACGCCGAGAATCCTCGTCGTGCTGACGATGTTCAAGATGGCGTCGGGAATGGTGACGGCCGTGCCCCCCAGCGCCATCCAGGACACATAGCGGGCGGCCCAGTCGTCGGCGCTCAATCCATTCGTCAGGAGATCGGGCGTGCCGAAGACGCGCATCCGATTCGCTCCTGGCATGTCGGCCGGCCCCAAGAACCCGTCGCGGAAGTTGGCCACCCGCGCTGTGCCGCCGGTCATGTTCATCAGCGCGTCGGCCATCAACCCTTTCGAGTCCGCTTGCGGGCCGTGGCAGTTGATGCAGATGTTGTTAAAGACGGCGGCGCCCGGCGACATCATGTAGACCGCGCCGTTCGGATCGGGCAGGTTCGTCGGGTCGGCGTTCATCCAGCGCGGGCGCGGCGCGCTGACGTTGTCGAAGGACGAGACCTTCGGGAATGGCGATAGATCGCAGTTCGGCTTTCCCTGCCACACCCCGTACGGCAGATCGGTCAGGGCGAATGTCCGCATTTGATCCGTGATGGTCGCCCCGTGAACCGCGGCCTGCGCATTGGCGCGGGCCCTCACCTCGTCGGCGCGGGCGTCCGGGCTGCTGACGGGCGGCAGGTTGGTGGTGTTGGCTTGCGACATCACGATGTAATTGACCCAATCGACGCGCCGCGGATTCCAGTCGCCCGGTGGATCGGTGGTATCCGTGATCACCCAGTGCGCCCGAACCGGAACGCCGACGCCGGGCTGCAGAAGCTTGGTCGGATCCGTCGGATCGTAGACGTCGTCAGCGACGGGAACGATGGGCAGCGCGCCCCCGGCCTTGATGACCGCCGGGTCGACGATGTCTGACTGATCGGGACAGAATTTGTATCGACCGCCGGTCTGGTATTCCGTCACGCGCTTGTTGGCGGCCGCCACGGCGTCGTTGTATCCGTCGTCGCCAGGATGGACCTCGACGTAGGGTTGCGGGTTGGTGTCGACGGCGACAGCGGTGTCGTTGCCGTTGATCTTCTTCGTCTCGCCCGGCACCGCATCCTCGTCGATCTCCGGATTCTTGCGCACCGCCGGGATGCTGGCCATCCATGAGCCCATGATCCGCGGCGTCCGGCAGTCGAACCCCGGCGAGTTCATCGGCATGTGCGGGAAGACGACGTAGTCGTCGGCGTACATGAACGGCGTGTCGACGTTGCGATAGAGCAAGCTGCGCCAGGGCGCCGGCAGATGGCCGGGTCCGTCGTCGGTGCGACCGTCGCAGACGAACTGGGCAAACGCGTCGTCGCTGTTCGAGCAGTGCGGGACCCACTTTAGCGTCCAAATGTTGCTGCTGGCGCCGGGCGGTTCGTAGTTGTACGACGCCACCGGATATTCGCGCAGCGACGGGGTCAGGTACGGCAGGGGAATCTCTTGCTGGCTGCCGCGCGCGCGCAGCGGGCTGACGGTGGTCAGCGGGAACTGGAATACGCCGCCGCCGCTGGGCGACGGCATGAAGTCCAGCGTGTCTTTCAGATCGGGGTTCTTGATCGACGGATAACCGCGCGGGTTGTGGCAGTGGGCGCAGTTGCCCAGCATGTACGCCTGGGCCGCCAACTCGTAGTCATTGCGAGGCGTCTTCGATCCTTCCGATTGTTCCAGCGGCAACACGTCGGTCGGGACCATGCCGCCGATGACGCCGTAGTCGATCAGGCGCTGCAGTTGGTCCAGCTCGTCGGGGCCGGTGTCCTCGTAGGCACCGCCGGTTCCGGATGGGCGGCGAGCGATCTGCAGCGGCAGGAAACCCAGGATAAAGTCTTCGTTCACGCTGCCCATGTGGCACTGGATGCAGCGCTGGCCGCCCGGCACGGCATAGTGTCGCTTCAGGCTGGGCTGCGCGTTGTCGAGGGCGTACGAAAGATTCGCCGGCATGCTGTCGCGAATCATCTGCTCGCGCGGCTCGTCGACGGTGATGCTGAGCAGCGTGTCCGTGAACGGCTCGCCGTTGCGCAGCGGCAGGCTGGTCTTCACCGCCTTGGTCTCGTCTTCGTTCCAAAGATAAGTCCCGTACAAAGCGGTGGGCTGGGTGGTGCCGTCGGCCATCGTTTGATCGAGCCGCGCCACGATCACGCGCGTCTCGATCTTGCGGAAGGTCTGGTTGCCGTCGCGATCGATGACCTGCCGCATGAACGTCTTGTAAAAGCGCGTGTTCGGCGGAATCTTGAACTTCTGGGCCGTCTTGTCGAAGGTGATCGACTGTCCCTTCGGCACCCGCACATAGCGCAGCTTGCCCGCGCCGTCGGTCCACAATGGATACTGCGGCACGTATGCGATGACGCCGTTGTGCGCAAGCTGGGCGGTGTCCAGCGTCGTGAGGTCGGTGTCTTCCAGGTTGTCGGGCAAGTCGGTCATCGCCGCGAACGCCTGATCAATTTTGTCCATCGTATCGGTGCTGGTGCCGACCATGGCCGCGCCCGGAACGCAGCTGCCAATGTCCGTCATGTGAGTGCCGACGTCCGGCGACAGCAGGTACGGACTGGCGTTGCTGTCGCTGCCGCCGCTGTCCGCGTCCGAACCTGATGGATCGCTGACGGTGAACAGCTCGTCGGGGCGGCCTTGCGCGATCCATTGCGAAAGCAGATTCGCCAGGATGACGATCGGATCGGTCGCCGCGCGCTGCGAGAATCCCTTGCTCTGCGGCGGCATCGCCTTTGTCGGATCGTCGGACTGGATCTGCGCCAGTACGGTTTGATCGACCACCGTCGAAAACGTCTTCGGCGTGAAGGTGAAGTTGCCCAGGTTCACCGGCGACAGGTGGCATCCACCGCAGTCGGCCTTGACCAGATTGAAGAGATCTTCGGTGTACATCGTGTTGCCGCCGTTGCCGGCGGCGGCCGATTCGCCCGCGATGGCGTTCACGCGCGCGGGCAGCGCCTCGGCGGCACGGGCGGGCATGCACAGCGCGGACTTCGTCGGCATCGGGCTGGTCATCCCAGCGTCGGGACGCCAGTCCCAGTTCTGCGTGCTATCGGGTCCCCCGGGTGCGCTGCAGCCGATAGCCGTGGCCATTCCAAGCCACAACAAAGGTTGCGTTCGTCGGGCTGGCTTGGCCATGGCTTCCTTTTTCTGGCGCGGGCGCGTCGGCCGCAGTGGACCTTTATCACGTGACGTTGGGTGCGTCTGTGACAGTTCGGCGACCGGTTGCCAGGCGGTCAGGGGCGCCGCTGATCAGGGAGCAATCTTCAACAGCACGTTGTCGAACTGCGCCCCGAACGCTGCGCTGCGGAACGTCTTCATCACCACCAGCCGCAAACTCATCGACGCCGCACCCGCAGGCGGCATCAGCGTTCCGGTCAGCCGCTTCCACACGTTCGTATCGCCGAGCTGACTGCCGCTGTCGCTCCCGTTGATCGCGCCCGAACAATCCGTCGAGGAATAATAGAACGCGCCGTATCCGGCGCTGCCCACGCCCTGTCCGCCAGTGATGAACACCTGCAGATCCAGCAGGTACTTCGTTCCCGCCGTCACCGGCAGGCATTGATCGGAAGCGGTGAGGACCATCCCGTCCTCTTCGGCCACGTTGGCGTTGGTGACGGCCAGCGAACCCGAACCAGCCTGGCCAGAGCCGTCCTTGTCGCTGCGCGACTGCACCGCCTTGAACTCCGCTGTCCAGTGGCTGGCATCGCTATCGAATCCAGAGTTCGCCACCAACGTCTCGTGGCAATCAGGGACGTTGTTGCTGTCGAGGTCGGGGCAAACACCAACGAGGGGGGAGCCGCCGGTGCCGGGCGCGCCGCCAGTTCCCGCGACGCCGCCGCTGCCGATCATCCCGCCGGTTCCCGCGCCCCCGCTGCCGTCACCGCCCGAACCCGATGCGCCGCCGGTGCCCGATGCGCCACCGACACCACCGGTGCCGGATGTACCGCCGCTGCCGGACGTGCCGCCGGTGCCGCTGGTTCCGCCGGTGCCGCCCGCTGGATCGCCGCTCGTGCAAACCCCGTCGCATGACGGAGGCGGCGACGGCATCGGATCATGATCGCAGCCGAACAGCGCGAAGGCGGCCGTGACGGCGTAGATCGTCGGCGAAGGCGAAGACGGATCGGGCGTGAATCGCATGGCGATGTCAGCGCCGCTCGTCGACTCGGCGGCGGCTTCCATCTCGGCTTTGCAAACGCCGTCGGCGTGTCCGGTCAGGCAGGCGATGTCAGCGGCGGTTCCGCAATAACACGGTTGCATGTCGGCGTCGGCGCCGCTTTTTCCGCAGCCGGTGCGACGGATGCAGGCCATCAGGTTCAGGCACAGATCTTTGCGCGCCTGACCCATCGCCGGACCGTCGGTGGCGTTGCCGGTGGCTTGTTCGCAGGCTGCCAGCGAATCCGGGCAGGTTCGCGTCTCGCACGCACGGCACATGCTGTACGTGACGGTGCCGCCCGAAGTGCCGCCAGTTCCCGTCGACGAATCACCGCCGGTGCCGCCAGATGTTCCACCGCTGCCGGTGCCGCCGCCGGTGCCGCTGCCGGTGCCTCCGGTGCCGCGGTTTGTGCCCCCGGTGCCGTTGATTGCGCCGCCGGTGCCGCTGCTTGCGCCGCCGGTGCCCGAGCTGCCGCCGGTGCCCGAGCTGCCGCCGCTGCCCGACGCTCCGCCGGATCCATTCGCGCTTGCGCCGCCGCTGCCAGAGCCGCCGCTCGTTCCTCCCGAGCTTGCCCCAAACGTCCCGCCAGCACCCGAGTGGTCGCCGTCGCCGCCAGGGATCGTCAGGCACGACGTCCGGCAGAACGTCGAATCACAATCCTGGATCAGATCAACGGCCGCGCCGACGGCGAAGGTGGGATCGACCAAACGAGACGCGATGTCGCCGGGGTCGCTGGACTCGCTGGCGTTCTCGATCGCCGTCTTGCAGACGCCGTTCGCCTTGCCGGACAGACAGTCGAGATCGCCCACGCCGGGCCCGCAGTAACAAGGTTCGACCTGGAAAGGCGTGCCCGCGTAGCAGCGGTTTTGCCGGGCGCAGTCCAGGACGGCTTGGCAGAGGTCCGTCTTGTTCTTGCCCTTCGCCGGCCCATCTAGGGCGGTGGCTGGCGAGTCCGGCACGTACATCGTCGGCGTGTAGCACGCGCTGTACGAATCGAGATCCAGGCTGCGGCAGTACTTGTTTTCGCAGGCGGCGCAGTCGGCGGCGTTGAAGACCAGCGGCGCCCCACCGGTGTTGCCGGTGCCGGTGTTGCCGGTGCCGGTGTTGCCGCCCCCGCCGGTGTTGCCACCGCCGCCGGTGAGCGGGCGGTCGGTTCCAGCGGGGGCGTCCTGGGCGTCGCTGGTGGTGGCAGGACCGTCGGCTTTGGCGTCGGTCTTCGGCGCGTCTTTGGCGGCGTCGCCCGCTGACGCGCCGGCATCGTCGGACATGACGTCGATGTTGCCGAACGGACCGCCGCTGGATCGTGGAGGAGTGATTGAGTCGTCGGCGCAGCCGGCCGCCGCGCCCAGACTCATCAACAGCGCCGCCCAGGTTCTCTTTGACCGCGTTCGAGACATGGAACTCCCTCGGCCGCGAACACCGCGGTGTTCCGGCGCCCAACCAATATCCATGCCACGACGGACCTTGATTTCCTTGGACCGAACCCGACGCCGGCGACGGTGGCCGACCGTTTTTCGGAATCGCCGTTCGATTATCGGAGAGTTTCCGGTGTGTCTCGCAGCCGCCGCAGAATCGTGACAATGGCGGTGCGGTCGCGCTGCTATAAGCGGCGGCAACGCCGATTTCTCGGCTTGCGAGCAAATTCCGGATGCGTCTCAAGATGGAAACAGTTTTGCGCGGGACGGGGTCAGCGGCGGTGGGGATGGCGTTGCTGTTGGTGGTGCCGCGGGTCAGCGCGGGGGCTGAGCCGCCGCCGGCGGACCCATTCGCACACCACCAGTTCGCCCTGAACGAAGCCGATCCCGTCTCTAGCGTGCCTTCGGAAGAAAACCGCAACGCGCACCCGCTGCAATTCGGTTATTTTTTGCAGGACCTGCTCGACCACGGGCAGGTGGCGGTGAAGGCCGGCAACACCACTGCGGCGCTGCGCTATTACCAGGCGGTTTCGAAGGCGGTGCCGGATCGCGCGGTGGGCTTTTCGCGCCTTGGTCAGCTCTTGGAAAAAACCAATCAGCCGGCGGCGGCGATCGTCGCCTGTCGCACGGCCATCGGCTTGCTTGGCGTCACCGTCGACGATTACACCCGGTTTGTACGGCTGGTGGTGGGGGCGCCCGGCGCGTTGGCGCCCCATGACGCCGTTGACGTCAAGGCGGTGATCGCGCATCTGCGCGCCCAGAGCGAGGTCAATAAAACGCTGCCCGATGAATTGCAGTGCGAGCTGGCCACGCGCCAGGGCGACACGGCTAGCCTGGAAACCTGCACCGCCGCTCTGGCAGCCGCGGCGCCCAACGACGCCCGGACCATCTCGTATCAATGGGCACTGGCGATACAGAAAGGCGACAGCGGCGAGGCGCGTCAGATCATTCGAAAGGCGATCGACAGCGGAATGGCGCCGGGCGCGGTCAAGCTCATGACCGAGCAGACCGACGCGCGTTTCTGGCGCTGGTCGCAGCGTTTCCGTGACTGGCAGTTCTCTGCGCCATTGCTGGTGGCGGTGCTCGCGGCGGCGGCTTCCGTGATCGCCGTGGCGCGCCGTCGCCGGCTGGCCCGCCAGAACGCCGTCCAAACTTAAGCTTCGATTTCGCCGACTACGACAGGCTGTACTTCTTCAACTTCTCGTACAGCGTGGAGGCCGCGATGCCCAGCATGCGGGCGGCGTGAACCTTGTTTCCCCGGGTCAGCACCAGCGTCTGTTTGATCGCTGACTGCTCGACGCTGGCCAGGGTGTGGCCGCCCAGGGGCAAGCGATCCAGCAGCGAGTGATCGCCGGCCGAGGCCACAAAGCGCAGGTGCGTCGGCTCCAGCACGCCGGCGTCGACGAAGGCCAGGGCGCACGCCAGCACGTTCTTGAGCTCGCGTACGTTGCCCGGCCACGGATGAGCCCGCAAAAGCTCGAAGGCTGCATCCGAGACCGTGACATCGGGGCGACCCAGATCGGCCAGCAGGCGCGGCACCAGCAGCGGGATGTCGTCGCGCCGTTCACGCAAAGGCGGCAGCTGCACCACCGCCGCCGCCAGCCGGAAATAAAGATCCTGCCGGAAGGTTCGGTTGGCCACCAGCGCCGCCAAATCACGATTGGTGGCGGCGACGATGCGCAGATCCACGCGACAGTCGCGCGTGCCGCCCACCCGGCGAATCGACCGACTCTCCAGCGCGCGCAGCAGGCGCGGCTGCAGATCCAGGGGCAATTCACCGATCTCGTCCAGGAACAGGGTGCCGCCGCGCGCCCGCTCGAATGCGCCGGCGTGTTCGGCGTGGGCGCCGGTGAAGGCGCCGCGTTCGTGCCCGAACAACTCGGTCTCGACCAGGTTGGCGGCCACGGCGCCGCAATCGAAGACCACAAAGGGACCAGCGGCGCGGGAGCTGGCGTCGTGGACGGCGTGCGCCACCACGTCTTTGCCGGTGCCGGTCTCGCCGATCACTGTCAACGTGATGTCGGTGGGCGCCAGGCGTCGCATCACGGCGAACACTTCATTCATGGTGGGCGCCGCCGCCACCAGGCTGCCGAAGGCATGCGCGCCAGGACCAGCCGGCATGGCTGGTGTGGCGATGCGGGCGCGCGTCGGAGGGATCGCTTGATCCTCGTCGTCCGGTGGGCCGGTAAGTGCGCTGATTCTTTCGGGGGCGGTGAAGTACGAGGAGGTGGCTGTCACGCGGATTCGTATATCAGGCGTACGTCGTTAGGGTTGTTACAGTTGCTATACAGTTCGCTGCGCGCGCACGCGGCGTCGGCAGTCTCCGGAAAACGAACAGAACTGTTCGAAAATCGATGGGCAGATTGATCCAGCGGCGGCGAAAAATATCGTCGGCGCGCCGGGCTGATTTTGCTGTCCTGTCACCCTGGTGACACAGGCAACCGGGCTATATAGCCGTCCGACTGAACGTCGGACCTTCGTGTGACCACCAGATATCACTCGCTGCGCAGGGTTGCTGGCGCGATGGCGGTCGCTGCCTTTGCGTGTTTGATGGTGCCCGGGTGTGGGGACACCGTCGATCATCGGCCGGCGGCGTGGGAGTACATCTCGCCCGCGATCATGCAGCCGAACTGCGCCACCACCAGCTGCCACAGCCAGGCCGCGGCGGTGTCCGGTCTGGATTTCTCCACGCCCGATCACGGATACACCAGCTTGACCGGCCTGTGGGTTTGGATCGTCGATCCGAACGGCACGGCCGCGCAAGGTTGCCGCCCGTATGGAAATGAATTCGTCTGCCAGCGCAATCATCGGCCGCTGGTGACGGCATACGATCCGGCGCAATCGCGGCTGGTACAGACGCTGCGCGCGACGGGCGCGCCGCGCATGCCGCCCGATCGCCCGCTGCCGGAGGCGGACATCGCCCTCATCGAAAAATGGATCCTGGACGGCGCGCGCAAGAGCCTCAACGACACCGGACGCGACGCCACCGTGCCTGTCGACAGCGCAGCAGACGGCGGCGCCGGCGACGGGGCGGCGTCGGACGCGGAAGACGGCACGGACGCTGCCGGTGGCGACGGCGCGAAGACGGACGGCAGCGGTTCGGACAGCGCCGGCAGCGAAGGCGGCGCTGAAGAACCCCAACCCGCCGACGCGGCGGCGGAGACGGGCTGAGATGGCGCGCCAGCTTCAGCGGGTCTTCGTCGTTACGGTGGTGCTGCTGCTCGCGTTCCTTGTGCTGCCGGCGACCGCGGATGCTTACCCGCAGTGGCAGCTTCTGTCCGGGTCGGTGCGCTGCAACCAATGTCATTACGCTCCGGCGGGCGGCGGCCTCATCAACAGTTACGGTCGCGACGCCGCCGGCGAGGATCTGTCCACCTTCGGCGGCAACGGCGCCCTGTTGCACGGGGCGTTGCCCTCGCTGCCGCCTTGGCTGGCCCTGGGCGGTGATGTGCGCGGGGCCTTGGTGGCCAACGACGTGCAAGATCCGAACGGGCCGACGGTGGCGGCGTTTCCCATGCAGGCCGATCTCTACGCGCGCTTCGCCTTGCCGGTGGGCCTGTCGATCTACGCCACCGGCGGCCTGCGCGGGCAGGAACGCGGCGGCGCGGACATCGTGCCGGATCAAAATTACCAGCCGCAGGACGTGTCGCGCTTTATCTCGCGCGAGCATTACCTGATGTGGCAGCCGGGAGCCCTGGGCCCGTACCTGCGCGCCGGGAGATTCTTCGCGCCCTTCGGATTGCGCCTGGCCGAGCACATCACGTACATCCGCCGCGATCTGGGATTCAACCAACTGGAAGAGTCGTACAATCTCTCTGCCGGCGCGGTGTACGAAAGCTGGGAGCTGCATGCCACCTTGTTCGTCCCGGATTTCATCCGTCACATCGGCAGCGACGAAAAAGGCCTGGCGGTCTATGTCGAACGCCGCCTGCTGTCCGATCAACTGGCGCTGGGCGTGCAGACCCGGCTGGCGTCGGGGCCGGGCGTCACCCGCTTCATTCTCGGCGGGGTGGGAAAATACTGGCTGCCGCCGGCCCGCACCATGTTCATCGCCGAGGTCGACGTCGTGCAGATGCTGTTCGACAGCGACGCGGTGGGCACGCGCGGCCAACTGGGGGCGGCGGCCGGCGCGGTGGTGGCGCCGCTGCGGGGTCTGCTGATCACCGCGCTGGGCGAGCGCAACCAGGTCGACCTGCAAGTGCGCGATTCGGCCTGGAACGCCGCCTCGCTGTTCGTGAACTGGTTTCCCTACGCCCACGTCGAGGTCGAGATGATGGGGCGTCTGCAGTCTCCGTCGGGCGGCGCGACCGCCAAGACCTTCCTGGCTCAGATTCACTATTACCTATGACGGCCCTGGTGACAGCGAGGCGATCCCGGCGAATGCTTTTGGCGAGCGGGATCGCGGCCGCGTTTTTGGCCGCCGCCTGCGAGGGGGCACCCGTCGTGCCGGCCAATCCCACCTGGGCCGACGTGGAACCGATCCTGCGCGCCGAGTGCATCCATTGCCACGGCGGCACCGCCCCGGTCACCGGCGCGGTCGGTGACACGTACTATCGTTTTGATTTTTACGACATGACCACCGACGTGTGCGGCGAGGCGGCCCAGGCGTTGACGGCGCCGATCCTGGGGCACGGCCTGGCCGCGTTGATCAAGGTCGACATCACGCCGCCGCCCACCTGCGAGCGCGGCCGCATGCCGCCGGCTCCAGCCCTTCCCCTGGCGGATTGGGAACGCGAGACCATCACGCGCTGGGCGTCGGCCCCTGATCCACCAAAGGGCGTACCCAACCGGGACGACCGCCGGCCGGAGATTCAGCTGTCGGCGCCCGCGGCGATCGTTGACAAGCGGCTGGCCTTCACCGCGGTCATCGATGATCCCGACGGCGAATCGGTGGTGGGCATTCTGAAGATCGGCGACATGACGTTGCTGATGGATCGACCGGGCTCGTTCGCGGCCGACATCGACACGTCGGCCTGGGCGAACGGCACGCGCCCGATCAGCGCCGTGCTGTGCGACGGCTGGAGCAACTTTTCGTACCATCTCGGCAACGTCGAGATCAAACACAAATGAACCGGACGCACGGTCGCAAAGACCGATTTGACTGTCACTGTCACTGTCAGCCGAGCAGCGCCATCAATAGCGGCGTGGTCACCGCGGCCATCACCGTCGACAGGACCAGGCTTCCCGCCACCGCCGCCTGCAGCGCCTGAAATTGCACCGCCATCAGATAGACGTTGGCGCCCACGGACATCGACGCCAGTAACACGACCACCTTGGTCTCCATCGGCGGCAAATGCAGAGCGCGGGCCAGCGCCAGCACCACCAACGGCTGCACCACCAGCTTCAGCGCGCAGATGGTCAAGCTTTGCTGCCAGCCCTTGCCCACGCCGTATTCAACCAATCCCATGCCCAGCACCAGCAAGGCCGTCGGCGTGGCCAGCTTTCCCACGGCGCCCAGGCCGAAGGCGATCGGCCGCGGCAGGTGCAGGCCGCAAAGACCGAACAGCGTGCCGCCGATGATCGAGGCCACGACCGGATTGGTCAGCACGCCCAGCGCGGTTTTTCCCAGGCCGCGCGGGCTGAACGAACCGTTGCGGGCCCACTCGACCGACACCGACACCAGCGTCCACAGGGTCAGCGAATTGAACACCAGCACCAGCGCCACCGACGGCAGCGCGCCGTCGCCCAGCACCAGCTTGGCCAGCGGCAACCCGAGTAGCACGTTGTTCGAGAAGATCCCGCCCAGGGCGAATACCGACTGCGATACGCCGTCCAGGCGAAACGCGGTGGCCGCCAGAAGGCGTCCCAGCAGGAAGACCAGGAAGCAGCCGCCGAAGAAGGCCAGCAGCAAACGCGCGTCGACGGCGGGCAGCGCTGACAGATCGCTCATCATGCGAAACAGCAGCGCCGGCAAGGCCACGGCGAAGACGAACTTGTATCCCCACCGCGTCCACTTCGTTCGCCAGAACGGCAGGCGGGCCATCACGTACCCGATGAAGACGATGACGAACAGCGGCGCGGCCAGGACGAAGGTGCGAAGGAAAATGGTCATGCGGGTGCGGCGGGGCAGGGCGGTTCTTGCGTGCGCCCCCGATCTGGTGTGCGATGGCGGCGACTGTCAATCATGATCAGCGAAGGCCCGCCGAAATCCGCCGCCCGATCCGCGCGGCCCGCGCGGCGATCGGCGGTCAGTTATGCGATGGCCGCTGCCGGTGTGCTGGCCGTGCTGGCCTTGTGGCTGCTGACGCCGCTGCGGTCATACGCGCGCGTGGACGCGCTGATCGCGCTGGGCGCCACTGTGCGCGAAAGCCCGTTCGCCTTGCCGTGGGTGCTGGCCGCTTTCGTGGTCGGGTCGCTGGTGTTCGTTCCCATCACGCCGTTGCTGGTGGCGACGGCGTTGGTGTTTCCCCCGTTGCGCGGCCTTGCTTACGGCCTGCTGGCGACGACGCTGGCCGGATGGATCACCCACGAGAGCGGCCGGCTACTGCGTCGGCGCCGCGTTGGTTGGTTGGAAGGCCCGCGCTTTCAAGCGCTGTGCGCGCGGCTGGTGCGGCGCGGCTTTTTGGCGGTGCTGATCGCCCGCCTGTTGCCGCTCGGCAACTTCACGTTGTTCAACGTCGCCGCCGGCGCGATGGAGATCCCGACGCTGACGTTCCTGGCGGCAAGCGCCCTTGGTCTGTTGCCGCGCATGCTGGCCTTCACGTTGCTGGCCGACAGCCTGGGCCAGGTGTTGCGCGATCCGCAGCCGCGCACGGTGGCGCTTTTTTGTTTGGCGACGGTGCTCTCGGCGACCGCTCTTTACTGGTTGCGGCGGCGGGCGGCGCGCGTTCAACCACCGGCGGGCGGCGCAGGAACCGACGATCCCGACGACGTCGTTACATCTGCTCGGGCGCCGTGATGCCCAGCAGATCCAATCCCTGCGCCAGCACGCGCGCCGTCAGCTGACACAACGCCAGCCGTGAGGTGCGCGTCGGCTCGGCGGCTTTCAGCACCGGGCATTTTTCGTGGAACGCCGTGTACGCAGTGGCCAGTTCATAGACGTAAACACAGATCCGGTGCGGCTGCAGCGATTCGCCAGCCCGCTCCACCGTCGAGGCAAAGTCGAGCAGCTGCAAGGCCAGCGTGCGTTCTTCCGGGGTCTCGATTTGCACGGGACCAGACAGCCAGCGGTCGTCGACGCCGCCCTTGCGCAAGATCGATCGGATGCGGGCGTGGGCGTACATAAGATACGGCGCCGTGTTGCCGTCGAAGGACAGCATGCGGTTCCAGTCGAAGACGTAATCCTTGATGCGCTCGCTGCTGAGATCGGCGTATTTGATGGCGCCGATTCCCACTGCGTTGGCGATGGTGTTTTGTGCCGATGCCGGCAGCTCGGGCGCTTTTTCCGCCACCGTCTTGGCGGCGCGTTCGATCGCTTCTTCGATCAGCGCCGCCAGGCTGACCGAATCTCCGGCCCGTGTCTTGAACATTTTTTTGTCGGGGCCGAGGACGGATCCGAACGCCACATGCTCGAGGCGCACGTCGTCGGGAACCCAGCCGGCCAGGCGACTGGCGGCGAAGACCATGGCCAGGTGCTGCGCTTGCGGCGCGCCCACCACGATGATGATCCGCCTGGCGTGCAGCGCGTCCACGCGGTGGCGCAGCGCCGCCAGATCCGTGGTGGCGTAGCCGTATCCGCCGTCTTGCTTGCGGATGATGAGCGGCACCGGTTCGCTCTCGCGACCGGTGAATCCAGGGAGAAAGACGCACACCGCGCCCTCGCTGAGGCGGGCCAGACCTTTTTGCGCCAGGTCGGCGACCACGCCGGGCAAGGCGTCGTTGTACTGGCTCTCACCGGCGACGTCTTCCGGCTGCAGGGTCACCTGCAGCCGCTGGTAAAGAGCGGTGAAGTGGCGCACCGACAGATCAATCAGGCGTCGCCACAACAACAGCGTCTCGGGATCGCCCGCTTGCAACGACACCACGCGCCGGCGGGCGCGCTCGGCGAAGGCCGGGTCTTGATCAAAGCGGGCGCGCGCCGCTTTATAGAACGCCACCAGCTGATCCATGCCGGCCTCGGCGTCGACGCTGGTTTGATCCAGCAAGTGTTCGATCAACATGCCGAACGGCGTGCCCCAATCGCCGATGTGATTCTGGCGGATGACATGGTGGCCTTGAAACGACAGCAGCCGGACGATGCAATCGCCGATCACGGTGCTGCGCAGGTGGCCGACGTGCATCTCCTTGGCCAGGTTGGGCGACGAATAGTCGACCACCACCGTCTCCGGGTCCGGCGCCAGAGGCGCTCCGAGGCGCGTATCGCCCAGCATGCGAGTCAGGCGCTCATCGATGGCCGTCGCTTGCAAGGTGAGGTTGATAAAACCCGGACCGGACAGCGTCGCGGCGGCGATCAGCTCGTCGGGCGGCAGGTGCTCGACGATGGCGGTGGCCACGTCGCGCGGGGATTTTTTCAGGCGCCGCGCCAGCGCCAGCGCCACGTCGGCTTGATAGTCGGCGTGGGCCGAGCGGTGAATGCCCGCGTCTTGCTGCGCGGCTTCGTTGCCAAAGGCAGCGGCCACCGCCGAACGGATGCGCTGTCGAAGAGGAATCTGCGGATCGATCATGACAAGGCGGCCCGGGCCGCGGCTGGTTTCCTATCACCTTGGGGGCCCATGTCCAAGGTGGGGTCTTCTTCTCGATCGGCGAGCGGAGGTCTGGGAACCTCGCCGCCGCCATTTTGCTATGGTGCCGCCATGGCCGCGAACGACCAAGAGCTGCCGGTGCTGCCGGCGATCCAGGTGATGGAAGAATCCACCGGCGCCCAGCCCGGCTATCGGCGCGCGCACGCCCGCGGGTTGGTGGTGGGCGGAACGTTTCAGGCCACGCCGGCGGCGGCGGCGCTGACGGTGGCCGAACACTTTCAAGGCACCGCCGTGCCGGTGCAAGTTCGACTGTCCAACGCCGCCGGAAATCCGCTGGCTCCTGATCGCCAGTCATCTTCGACCGGCCGCGCCCTGGGTCTGGGCGTCCGGTTTGTGCTGCCCTCGGGGGCGGTGGCCAGCTGGGCGGCGGTGAATCTCCCGGCTTTTCCGGCCCGCACGCCCCAGGATTTCTTGCGCTTGACTGCCGCGCAGAAACCCTTTCTGTCGCTGCAGCCGAATCCTTTCAAGCTGGTCGCCTATCTGCTGACGCGACCGCACCTGCTGCCGACGATCAAAGCCATCGCCAAAATGAAGCCAGCCCGTAGTTTTGGCTGTACCCCTTTCAACGGCATTCACACCTATTTCTTAGTAGACCAAAAAAACAATCGACAGGCGGTTCGCTATGCGTGGTTGCCCCGAGCGGGGATCGAGTCGTTGCTGCCGACTGAATCCAGCGCACTTCCCCCGCAATATTTGTTGGCGGAGATGCGCCAGCGTTTGCGCACCGGCGCGGTGCAGTGGGAGCTGCAGTTTCAATTTCCGGAGGCGATCGACTCGCTGGAGGACGCGTCGCGTGCCTGGCCGGCCGAGCGCAAGACGATCGTGGCCGGCACTTTGACCATCAACAGCGTCGAGCCCGATCAGAAAGCGGCCGAAGGTTTGGTTTTCGATCCCACCGGCGTGGTCCCCGGCCTGAAGATGTCCGACGATCCGTTGCTGAGGTTTCGTTCCGCCGTTTACAGCGAGTCCTATCGCCGTCGCAGCCAAGAAACCCGCGTCGAACCGCCGCCGCCCGACATGGATCAATAAGCAACTCGGCCAGCTGCGGCCGGCGCCGACGTGCGATCGAATTGATCGCAGTGATCTTGCAGCGGCGGAATCCGGGCGCGAACATTTCGCGCTTTCGCGTCGTCTCAGTGTGCAATCGGCGTTCGGCGAGGACGGGGCAGAGTGAGCAGGGCCATGGCCAACGCGGCCCACACGTCGCCGATAAAAGCCGCTGAATTAAATGGCAGCGCCAGAATACTCAGGCACAAAAAGGCGGTGCTAATTAATGGAAGCAGTCGCGCGGTCCAACGACTGAACAAGGCCGCGGGCGCCATAACAGCCCAAACGCCAGCCATGAGTCCGCTTACAAATTGCGCCGTCCCAGTGGAGGCCATCGCGCCCACTGCAGCGACCAAGATAGGCACCCCGACCACGATCATTGGTGGACCGGCTCGTAGCGGCGCAAATGAATTGAATTTCGCGGTCAGGCTTAATGTGGCGGTCGCACCATTGGTTTGAGAGTGGGCCATCACTGTTGCGACGAATTTGTCGATCATTGAAAAAATAACAGCATTCTTTGTGCCACCGATGTTATGAGTGAAAAATAGTCCATTCCGGCCTTCGCAGGCGCTTCGACGCTGATTACGCTAGGGACCGGGCTCTCCCGCGCAGAGCTTTTTGTTGTTCGCCCCGTGTGGAGAAAGGCAATGCCTTGCACCCAGCCAATACCGATCATTCGAGCCATCGGATGACAGCGAGTGATCGACCAGCCGGAGTCCTGGATTCGCCCGGGACGAATCCCCAGGCGGTGGGAGGCGGTTTTCGTTTGCGTGTGGAGATGGGCCTGGCCAATCCGCGCGAGCTGATGATTGGCGACGAGCCGGTGGTGATCGGCACCGACGCCGGCGCGTCGCTGGTTCTTCACGATCCGGGCGCTTGCGCCCGGCATTGCGAGATCGTGCGCGAGGGCCAGCAGATCGTCCTTCGCGACCTGGGTTCGCGCACCGGCACCTGGTTAAGTGGCGTACGCGTGCGCGAGGTAGTGCTGGGCAGTGCGGTGCGTTTCCGCATCGGCTGCTGCGAGATTCTGTTTGGTGGAACAGCAGAACCAGCGATTGTTCCCGATCTGATGCCGCCCGCTTTGGGCGCGCTGGTGGGCGACAGCGCGGCGATGCGCCTCGTGCTGGATCGCCTGGCCCGCATCGCCGAACGCGACACCGCTTTGCTGCTGGAGGGCGAAAGCGGCACCGGCAAAGAGCTGGCCGCGCAGGGCGTGCACGACGCCAGCGCGCGCGCCCGCGGACCGTTCGTGGTCGTTGATTGCGGATCGATCGCCCGATCTTTGATCGAGTCCGAGCTGTTCGGTCACGAACGGGGCGCATACACTGGGGCCAGCCAGGCGCGCGAGGGCGCGTTCGTCAACGCCAACGGCGGCACGCTGTTCCTCGACGAGATCGGCGAGCTGGATCTGGATCTGCAGCCACGTCTTTTGGGGGCCATCGAACGCCGAGAGGTGAAACCGATCGGCGGCGCGCGCCCGGTGCCCATCGATCTGCGCATCATTGCCGCCACCAACCGCGATCTGCGGCGCGAGGTGGCGCGGGGCCGATTTCGCGAGGACCTTTATTATCGGTTGGCGGTGGCCAGGGTTCGATTGCCGCCGCTACGCGAACGCCTGCAGGACCTTCCGCTTTTGATCCGGCATTTTCTCCGTCGCCACGAAGAGGCCGACGGAGTGTCGCGGCCGCTGGACGAGCTGTTGCACGAACGGTTTGTCGGGCGCCCGTGGCCGGGAAATATCCGTGAACTTCGCAATGCCGTGGAACGCATGGTGACCTTCGGCTTCGATTCTGACGAGTCGTCGCCGGCGCACGGTCCATCGGCGCCGGCCAGTTGCGCCGAACCGTTCAAGGTGGCGAAGGCTCGCCTCATAGGGCAGTTCGAACAAGAATATCTGTCGTCTATGCTGGCCTGGAAACGCGGCAACATCACCGCCGCCGCCAGCGCCGCTGAGATGGATCGCGTGCACATGGTCCGCTTGCTCGACCGTTACGGTCTGCGCCGTAAGCGCGAACGCTGAAAAACAGCGTCGCCACCGTCGCTGCCCCTGGCATCGATGCGAGGCCCCTATGGGCGAAAGCAAGGGATCGGACCGCCTTCGACGCCGAGGCAGCCGCGGCAAATCACGACAATTGGTTTGACGAACAGCGGCACGTTGCTTGCTGGATGCTTGGGCGATCGCTTCCCCCCGGTCTGGCACCGTCAACAAGGAGGACGTCACGTCTCGCGCGGTTTCACCTTCGGTCGTTTCACTGTTTGTGCTCTTCACGCTGGCGTCTGTCGTAATCAATCGTACGGCTGGTGCGGTAGAGACGATCGAAGCGAAAAAAATTTTCAACCAACGTTGCTCCGCCTGCCACAGCTTTGGCCGCGGTGTGAAAGTAGGGCCCGATCTGAAAGGGGTCACGCAACGGCGAGGGCGCCCCTGGTTGCTGCGCTTCATTCGATCCTCGCAGAGTGTGATTCGCGGCGGCGACACCATCGCGCAAACGTTGTTTGCGAAATTCAAACAACAGCGGATGCCGGATTGGTCCGATCTTTCCGAGCGGCAAATTACAGGGATCCTGGATTGGTTCGCCGGCAATGGTCCCGAACAGAAGGAACCGGACGAGCGCGCCGCCGAGCTGGCCACCGCCGCCGATGTCGATCGGGCGCGCCGGCTGTTCGAGGGCAGCGAACCGCTGACCTATGGAGGAACGGCCTGCGGCGCCTGCCACGTGGTGGAAGAGCGCGGCGTCCGCACCGGCGGCACCCTGGGCCCCGAGCTAACCGACACGTACCGGCGCTTCGGCGATCGCGCGTTGACGTTGTTTTTGAAACGTCCCTGCGCCGGCCGCGCGCCGGAGAGTGAGTCCGCGCATTACCTGGCCCCGGAAGAATCGTTCGCCATCAAGGGATACCTGCGGCGCGTGGCGATCGATGAAAGCGAAGGAGAGAACCCGTGAATGCGGCATCTTTGTTTGGGATCGCTCCGTATGTTGCGCTGGGCGTGGGCGCGGGAGGGCTGGGCGTTCGTTTGTTGTTGGCGGCGCGCGGGAAACCCGCGGCGCGGCTAGCGACGCACGCAATGCGCGCGACCAACGACGGCTGGGACCTGCTGGGCCCGGGGTTACTTGGCCGGTGGGCCTTGCTGGCGTTGCTGGCGGGACACGGCCTCTTGCTGGCGGCGCCCGGCCTGATCACCGGCTGGGATCGCACGCGCAGTGGTCTTTATCTGGTCGAGTGCGCCGGCTTTCTGCTTGGCCTGATGGCGTTAAGCGCTGTGGTGGGTGGATTGCGGCGCCACCTGGCCGGCGCGCGCGGCCCCCGGCCCGTCGAGATCGCCGACGCGGTCTTTCTTTCGTCGCTGCTGATGGCGCTTTCGTGCGGCCTCTACACGGCGGCGCGGTTTCGCTGGGCTTCGCTGTGGGGCGCGGCCACGGTGGCGCCGTACGCCCGCACGTTGGTCCAGGGACGGCCGTCGCCGTCGTTGCTGGCCGGGATCCCTTTCGCCGCACGCTTGCACTTGGCGGCGACGTTCGGGGCGATCGCCAGCCTTCCGCCCAGTCGTCTGGGAGGCGCGGTGGCGCGATTCCTGTGGGCGGTGGTCGATGCTGCCGCCGGGGCCTTGCAGATGGCGGCGCGCGCGCTGGTGCAAGCACTTCGCCCGCAACGCTTTCGCGATTGGTTGTGGCCCGAAGAAGATCTGGCTGATCTGCAGCGCGAAACGCGGCGGCGCGCCGTCGTCGACCGGCGAGCGGCCCGCGCCCGCCGTCCGTCGGCGGTGGCCGTTTCACCAGAAATCTTCGCCGGGCCGCCGGCGCCACCGCCACCCGGCGACCCCGAACCGGACGTGCCGACGCTGTCCGCTGAAGGAGGCGGCTAGAAGCACCCGTGCGGTTCCCCGCGGTATTGCTCAGCGTGGCGGGCCTGGCGCTCGGGACGCGACTGGTCTACTCGGACGTTTCGCGCCTGGGCGTTCACCAAGGCTATGAACCCGAGCAGCCGATCGCGTTTCCCCATCGCGTGCACGCCGGCGACAACAAGATCGCCTGCCTTTACTGTCACTCGGGCGCGCGCACCAGCCGCCACGCCGGCATTCCGTCGGCCAGCGTCTGCATGAATTGCCACAATCTCCTGGAGAAGCAGACCACCGAGATCGAAAAGCTGAAAGAGTCGGTGCAGCTGGGTCGACCCATTGCCTGGGTCAAGGTGCACAATCTGCCCGACTACGTCTATTTCAACCACAGTCAGCACGTGGTTTCCGGCGTGGCCTGCCGGCGCTGCCACGGCGCCGTCGAACAGATGAATCGCGTCGCCCAGGTGGCGCCGCTGACCATGGGTTTCTGCCTCGACTGTCATCGCAGCAACGCGCACTTGCCCGGGTCGGGTTTTGAACGCGCGGTGCAGGGTCTGGGCGAGCGCCCGAAACCGACGGCGGGGCTGGACTGCGCCAGCTGCCACTACTGAGCGGAGAGGGAATGAATCACCAGCAACCAGGCAGCGGCAATCGCCCGGCGAGCAACGAAGCGACGTGCACCGGCGCCAAGGCGCAACGGTTGGCCGACGCCGAGCTGCTGCAGATCGGTCGCGGACCGCGCCTGGGCGACGGCGCCGCTGACGTCGACGGCGACGCCGACGAGAGCGGATCATCGCGCCGCGATTTCTTGTCGCTGATGGGCTTTTCGCTGGGCGTCGTCGGTCTCGGCGCCGGCTGCCGCGCGCCGGTCATGCACGCCATCCCTTTGCCGACGGCCACGCCAGAGATGGTACCGGGCGTTCCGTTGACCTATGCCACCACCTGCGGGGCGTGCCCATCGTCGTGCACGCTGCTGGTCAAACAGCGCGACGGACGACCGATCAAGATCGACGGCAACCCGGACTCGCCTGTTTTCGGCGGGGGCACCTGCGCCACCGGTCAAGCCGCGCTGCTTTCGCTTTACGACAGCTCCCGGCTGCGTGGACCGCGGTGGAACGGCCATCCGTCGACCTGGGCGGACGTCGACGCGCGTGTGGCCGCGGCCTTGGCCTCGCTGGGCGGGTCCGGCGCCCCGGCGGCCGGCGGTCAGCAGATCGTCCTTCTGTCCGGCACCATCCCCAGCCCGTCGACGCGGGCGCTGATCGCCGCCTGGATCCGGCGCTATCCTAACTTTCGTCACGTGGTGGTCGACGCTGTCTCGGCCGGCGCCCTGCGTGAGGCCACGCGACGCACGTTCGGACGCGCGGTGGTGCCGCATTACCTGTTCGACAAGGCGCGCGTGGTGGTGGCGCTGGAGGCGGATTTTCTCGGCACCTGGCTGTCGCCGGTCGAGTTCGCCCGCGGCTACGCCGCCGCCCGCCGCGCCAAGGCCGCGGCGCCGGCGATGCACGTCCAGATCGAATCGGGCTATTCGGTCACCGGCAGCAACGCCGACCTGCGCCTGCCTGTGCCGCCGTCGGCGCTGGGCGCGGTGGCGGCGGCGCTGTATGCGCGCCTGGCCCAGCGGTCGGGTGGCGCCGCGGCCGCGGCGGACTTTCCGGTGGTGGACGATCCGCTGGCGGACGTGGGTCTTTCGCGGGCGCAGCTGGACGCCATCGCCGATCATCTGTGGCGGGCGCGCGGGGTTTCGTTGGTGGTCAGCGGCAGCGCCGATCCCGACACGCAGACGTTGGTCGCCGGGATGAACATCCTGCTCGGCAACGTCGGCCGCACTGTCGACGTGGCGCGCGCGTCGCTGCAACGGCAGGGCGACGATGCGGCGCTGGCCGCGCTGACCGCGCAGATGGTCGACGGGCAGGTCGGCGCCTTGATGATCTACGGGGTCAATCCCGGCTATGACCACTCCGACGGGCCGGCGTTTCTGGAGGCGCTGAAGCACGTCCCGCTGTCGATCGCCTTCGCCTCGCACGTTGACGAGACCAGCGCGCACGTGCACGGCATCTGCCCGGATCATCATTTCCTCGAATCATGGGGCGACGCCGAACCGATCGAGGACACGCTGAGCCTGGCGCAGCCGCTGATCGCCCCGCTGTTCGGCACGCGCGCCGCACCGGAGAGCCTGTTGCGCTGGCTGGGCGGCCGCGACAGCCACCACGATTATGTTCGATCGTTCTGGCGCGAGGCGATCTTTCCCCGCCAGACGGTGGAGACCGACTTCGACGCTTTCTGGGATCGCACGCTGCAAGGAGGAATCTTGCGGACGGCGCTGACCATCGAGGATCCGCCGACGCCCGCGCCGGCGCCCGCCCGCGCGCACGCGCTCAAAGCCGCGGCGTCGGTGGTGGCGCGGTTTCAGCAGGCGGCGTTCGCCGGTGGCCCCGATCGCGTCGAGCTGCACACCTTTGAAAGCGTCGCCCTGCGCGACGGCCGCCACGCCCAGAACCCGTGGCTGCAAGAGCTGCCCGATCCGATCACCCGCCTGACCTGGGGCAACGTCGCCGCCGTGTCGCCGGCGCTGGCGCGTCGGATGGATCTGGTGAACGGCGACGTCGTCGCGCTGGTGGCCGGCGATCGGCGCATCGAATTGCCGGCCTTCGTGCAGGCGGGCCAGGATCGGCGCACGATCTCCGTCGCGCTCGGTTATGGGCGAACCGCCGCGGGTTCGGCTGGCAGCGGCGTGGGTGCCAACGCGTTCGTGTTCGGCGCGTGGTCGGCGGCCGGCCGCCCGTCCGATGTCCCGAACCTCACCGTCGCGAAGACCGGCCACCGCGTGCTGCTGGCCAGCGCGCAGACTCACCTGTCGATGGAGGGCCGGCCGATCGCCCTCACCACCGACGGCGAACACGACGCCAACGCATCAGCGGAGCCGCCGATGCCGACGTTGTGGAAGCCGCGGCTGCAGGGCGAGCACGCCTGGGGCATGGCCATCGATCTCGACGCCTGCACCGGCTGCTCGGCGTGCGTGGTGTCGTGCCAGGTCGAAAACAACGTCCCGGTGATCGGCCAGGATCAAGTCCAGCGCAACCGGATCATGCACTGGCTGCGCATCGATCGGTATTTCGACGACGCCGCGGCCGATGACGAAGGCGGCGGCGACCGACGCAGCATGCACCAGCCGATGATGTGCCAGCACTGCGGCCACGCCCCGTGCGAGACGGTATGTCCGGTGCTGGCCACCACCACCAGCTCGGAAGGTCTGAACCAGCAGGTCTACAACCGCTGCATCGGGACCCGGTACTGCGCGAACAACTGCCCGTACAAGGTGCGGCGGTTCAACTGGCTGGCGTACACCAACGCGGGGCCGCACGCCTCGCACATGGAAGATCCCGTCGGCCGCCTGGTGTTGAACCCCGACGTCACGGTTCGCACGCGCGGGATCATGGAAAAATGCAGCCTGTGCGTGCAGCGCATCCAGCTGGGAAAAAACCAGGCCTTGAAAGAACGGCGCACCGTCGCTGACGGGGACATCCAGACCGCCTGCCAGCAAAGCTGCCCGACCGGCGCCATCACCTTCGGTGATCTGATGGACGACGACAGCCGGGTGTCGCGCCTGCTCAGCGACCGCCGCGCCTACCGGGTGCTGGACGAGCTCGGCACACGCCCGAACGTCGGCTACCTGAAACGCATCCGGCGCCCGGCGCCCGGCGCGGGAGACAAACCATGAGCGCGCCCACCGTCGACGAGCTCACGCGCGCAGCGTCTTCGTCCTCGCCGCGCGCCCCGTCCGCGCTGCCGCCGCCGCGCTGGGTGGACGGCCACCCCAGCTGCGGCCAGATCACCGCCGACATCGCCGCGCCTCTGGAAGGTCGGCCCGGCAAGGGCTGGTGGATCTGCTTTGGCGTGGCGCTGCTGGCCCTGGCCAATCTCCTGGTGATGGTGACCTATCTGTTCGCCAAGGGGATCGGCGTGTGGGGTCTGAACAACAGCGTCGGCTGGGCCTTCGATATCACCAACTTCGTCTTCTGGGTGGGCATCGGCCACGCCGGGACGTTGATCTCGGCGGTGCTGCTGTTGTTCCGACAGAAATGGCGCACGTCGATCAACCGCAGCGCCGAGGCGATGACCATCTTCGCCGTCATGTGCGCCGGGCTGTTCCCGCTGATTCACATGGGCCGGCCCTGGGACGCGTTTTTTATTTTTCCATACTTTCCCAATCAGCGCGGCCCGCTGTGGGTGAACTTTCGCTCGCCGCTGGTGTGGGACGTGTTCGCCATCAGCACGTACCTGACCATCTCGCTGGTGTTCTGGTACCTCGGCATGGTGCCGGATCTGGCGACGCTGCGCGATCGGGCCACCGCGCGCCTGAAAAAGCTGGTGCTCGGCACGCTGAGCCTGGGATGGAACGGCTCGCACCGCACCTGGGCGCGCTATGAAACTGTCAGCCTGATCCTGGCCGGGCTGGCCACGCCGCTGGTGCTGTCGGTGCACTCGATCGTCAGCACCGACTTCGCCACGTCGCTGCTGCCGGGCTGGCACACCACGATCTTTCCGCCGTACTTCGTGGCCGGGGCGATCTACTCGGGCTTCGGGATGGTGCTGACGCTGCTCATTATCACGCGGCAGACCATGCACCTGCAGCGGTACATCACCATCAATCACCTGGAGGCGATGGCCAAGGTGACGCTGGCGACCGGATCGCTGGTCAGCTACGCGTACGCCACCGAATTTTTCGCCGCCTGGTTCACCGGCAACATCTACGAGCGCTACCACTTCATCAACCGCGCCACCGGCCCTTACGCCTGGTGCTTTTACCTGATGGTGCTGGGCAACGTCGTGACGTCGCAGTTCCTGTGGTTCAAACGGGCGCGGCGCAGCGTGGTGGTGCTTTTTATCGCCTCGATCTTGATCAACGTCGGAATGTGGTTCGAACGCTTCGTGATCATCGTGGTGTCGCTGCACCGGGCGTTCTTGCCGTCAGGGTGGGGCATGTTCTATCCGACGGCCGTCGACGTGGGCGTCCTGGTCGGCAGTTTTGGCCTATTTTTTACCTGTTTTCTGCTGTTCATCCGGTTCCTCCCGATGATCGCCATCTGGGAAATCAAGGGCGTCGCGCAAGACCCCGGCCCGCACGCCCCAACCGACGGGAGGCACGATGACTGAGCATCGTCGCTTCCTGGTCGCCACATTCACCGATCCGGCGCACCTGCTGGCGGCGGTGCGGCCGCTGCGCGTGGCCAGCGTGCCCATCTACGACGTGTACGCGCCGTATCCCGTGCACGGCCTGGATCAGGCGATGGGGCTGCGACGCACGCGCTTGCCGCTGGTGACGCTGCTGGCGGGTTTAGCCGGGCTGTCGTTCGCGTTGCTGTTTCAGTTCTACACCAACGTCTTCGACTGGCCGCTGAACGTGGGCGGCAAGCCGGACAACTCGGCGCTGGCGTTCGTCCCGGTGTGCTTCGAGTTGACGGTGCTCCTGGGCGGCCTGGTCACCGTCGGCGCGCTGTTCATCCGGACCCGGCTTTATCCCGGCCAGCGCGCGTCGCTGGCAGCGGCCGGCGTCACCGACGATCGGTTCGCCCTGGTGCTGCGGACGCCGGCGGATCGCGACGAACGTCAACACACGTTCGCGCTGCTCTTGCGGCACCACGCCGCGCAGATCGATGAGAGGGACACCCCGCCATGAAGCGCGCCGCGATCCACGCGCTGCTCATCCCGTCGCTGGCCTTCGCTTTGGGCGCCGGTTGCCAGGCCACGCGCCAAAGCCGCGCCCGCGAGTACATGCCAGACATGGTGCGCGGCCCGGCGTACAAGGCGTTCGCCCCCAACGCCGGCACCAGCGACGGGCTGACCTTGCGTCGCCCGGTGCCGGGAACCATCGCCCGCGGCCAGCACCCGTTTCACTTTCAGCCGGGCGAACCGGAAGCCATTCGCGCCGGCCTGGCGCTGCACAGTCCTTACGCGCCAACGGCGGCGGTGCTGGACGACGGCAAAGGGCTGTTCGGGATCTACTGCACGCCCTGTCACGGTCAGACCGGAAAAGGCGACGGTCCGCTGGCTGGAAAAATCCCGCCGCCACCGGCCTATCGATCGGAGCGCGTCCTTGGCTTTCCGGCCGGTCGCTTGTTTCACGTGCTGACGATGGGCTCCGGAAAGATGCCGTCCTACGCCGCGCAGCTTTCGCCCGACGAGCGCTGGAAAGTCATCGCCTACGTCCAGACCGCGTTGCAGGGCAAAAAAGAAATGGAGGGCCGGCCATGATCGCCGACGCAAACGCTTGGCCGTTCCTGCTCTCCCATCGCGCGCGTTTGCTGGCCGGGTTGCTGGTGGGGTTCGGCGTGGGCGTCGCCGCGCACGGCCTGATATTTCAGCCGGCGGAGGCGTGGCCCAATCTGCTGCTCGACGGGTTTTATTTCCTGTCGCTCGGCGTGTCGGGTTTGTTTTTTTTCGCCGGCCAGCGTGTGTCAGGCGCCCGCTGGTCGGCTGGCCTGCGCCGCGTGCCGGAGGCGGTGATGCTGCTTTTGCCGTGGGCGGCGGTCGGCATGCTGGCGCTCTATTTCGGGCGGCATACGTTGTTCGCCTGGACGCACGCCGGCGCCTTCGCCGGGGATCCGCCCATCGCCGGCCGCGGCCGCTATCTCACCGAGACCGGCGTCTTCGGCCGAGCCATCTTCACCTTCGTGGTGTGGACGCTGGCGGCCTGGCGTTTGCGGCGCATCTCGCTGGCCCAGGACGGCGATCCGGCCGGCAATCTCATCCATCACGCGCGCCTCAATCGAACCGCGGCGCTGTTCATCGTCGTGTTCGCGCCGACGTTCACCTGCACTGCCTACGACTGGATCCTCTCGCTGGAGCCGCGCTGGTTCAGCACCATGTTCGCCGTCTATCTTTTCGCCGGCACCTTCGTGCAAGGGATCGCCGCGGTCACCTTGATCGTCGCTGTGCTGTATCGGCGCGGCCTGCTGCGCGGGCACATCCGCCCTGAACAGCTGCACGACCTGGGCAAGATGCTGTTCGCCTTCTCGATCTTCTGGGCGTACATCTGGGTCAGCCAGTATCTGCTGATCTGGTACGGCAACTTGCCCGAGGAGGTTCCGTATTACGTCAAGCGTACCCAGGGCGCCTGGCTGCCGCTGTTTGCGCTGAATTTTTTCGTCAACTGGGTGGGGCCGTTCGTCGTCCTGCTGCCGGCGTCGGCCAAGCGCAACCCGCGCGTGCTGGCCGCGGTGTCGATGGTTCTGCTGGCCGGTCACTGGCTGGATCTTTACGTCATGATCATGCCGACGCAGTCGGTGGCGCCGCTGCCGGGGTTGTACGCGGCGGCCATCGGCGCGGGAACGGTGGCGCTGGCGTTCTTGCTGATCGTTCGCAACCTCGGCCGCGCGCCGCTTTCGCCGATCAACGATCCGGTGCTGGTAGCGGAACGCGCCGCCGGTGCGGTCCACTCATGACAGAAAACAGTAACAGGAGACGGCCGATGCGCTTCGTGAAGGTCGCGGTGCTGCTGCTGACCGCCGGCGCCCTCACCGCCGCCGTCAGCGGCGCCGAACCGGCGGCGCTGGATTTGCCGAACCGCATCCCGGAAGGGGCGCCCTACGTCATCGAAGAGGCGCGCGCGTTGCCGCCGCCTTACGAAGAGTACTGGCAGACGCAGAACCACCCGGGCCAGTGCCAGACCTGCCACCAGCGCATCTTCGACGAGTGGAACGGGTCGATGATGTCGAACTCCTGGCGCGATCCGGTGTGGCGGGCGGCCTTCCTGCTGCTGTCGCGCGCGGTCTCCACCGACGGAGAATGCGGCACGCCGGCGCCCCCCGACGGCACACCGAAGGCGCGCCACAACCCATTCGCCGAGCCCGGCGTCTGCGCGTCGCGCTTCAACATTGGCACCCAACAACTGACGGTGGCCCGCTCGGGCTCGCTGCTGGACGGGTTCTGTTCGCGCTGCCACATGCCCACCAATTACATCGACAACGTGCCGCTGCGAACGGTCACCGTCGATCCGCGCACGCACGTGGAAAGCGCGCCGGTTGATCCTCGCTTCAATCCCACCTCCGACAACGGCACCGGCCTGGCGTTCGCCACGCTGGATTCGCAGCTGCGCAACACCGAATCCGGCAAGACCGGGATCTTCTGCGCCGTCTGCCACAGCGATGCCGCCAGCCGCGACACTCCCTTTCACAACTACGCCCGCGGCGGCACCGAGTACCACGCCGCCATCGGCGCCGACGATCGCGGCGACCTTCTGCCGGCGCGCCGCCAGGATTTGTTTGCCGTCGCCGATCCCAGCAAACGGAACCTCGGCTACAGCATCGGGGCCGGCGCCTACCGTCTGTCCGCCCACGCCATCGTCGTCGGCGAACGCTTCGGCCCGCTGGCCGCCAACGCCGCGCTGGCGCCGCGGCCGGAAGACGCCAACACCAGCGCCGTCTTCGGTCAGCACATTCCGTATCAACAGATGGACGCGTCCAAGCACAAAGGCTTCCACCAGGCGATGTACGTGCGCGCCGAGATGTGCGCCGCTTGTCATGACGTCACCAACGCGCTGCCGATCAAGAACACTCTCGGCCGCTATGTCGGCGGCTTTCCCATCGAGCGTACGTACACCGAATGGACCAACAGCCGTTACGCCGACCGGCCGGGCAACACGAACTTCGATCCGGCGTTCAAACGCGACTGCCAGTCGTGCCACATGCAGCAGGATTACGGCCAGCCAGGCACGGCGCAGACGCTTTATCAGGGCGGCCACCCGCTGCCCATCCCCAGCGACGCGGTGGCCACCGACGGAAAGCCGCGGCCGTCGTTCACCCACCATTTCGTCGGCGGCAACGCGCTGGTGCCGCGCCTGATCGGCAAGGACGTCGATCAATCCGGCAACGTCTCGCCGTATCCCGAGCTGTCGACGTTCAGCTTCTCGTCGGCCGACCACGCCAGTCCCTATTCGCGCGCCCTGTGGACCAACGTCGAGCACAAGGGCCCTTACGCCCAGCAGGCGCGCATGGCGTGGGATCGCCTGCGGCACGTGGTGTCGCTGGACGGGGATTCGGCCGGCACCGTCGCCGCCGGCGCGTCCCTGCCGCTGACCATCACGGCGGCCAACACCGGCAGCGGCCACGATTTTCCCACCGGCTTTCCCGAGGGCCGTACCGCCTGGCTGGCCGTTCACGCCTACGATCTGGGCAGCGGGCAAGAACTGCTGATCCGCGACAGCCGCTGGGACCGCACCGCGCGCGGCGTGGGCGATCTGACCCGCGAGGAAATGGAAGACCCGGAATTTCCCGGCTGCCACTGGAAGCTACCGCCCGGGTCAGCCGATCCGTTCTCGGTGCAGTTCAAGGCAGTGGCGTCGCTGGGTGACGGCTGCCCGACGCTGGATCTGCCATACGCCACGCCGCTCAACCTGATCACCGACAAGCTCACCGGCCTGCCGATTGATCAGCGCGGTCGGATCATCGACGCTGCCACCAATCCTCGCGGGTTGCCGCAGTTCGAAGATCGCAACGGCAACGGCGATCTTTTCGATGATTCGTTTCTGCGCGACACGCGCCTGAAACCGCTGCCGAACGCCCAGGCCGTCGCCAAGATCGATCGCTACGCGGTGGTCGTTCCGCCCGAGACCGTCGGCCCCATCGCCATCACCACCGCCGTCTACTACCAGTCGGTCGAGGCCGTCGTCGCCACCAAGTTTCTGGGCAATATCGCCGACAGCAACGGCGACATGGTGCTGCAACCGTGCGTGCTGGGCGGCCTGTGCGACGGCCGCACGCCGCGCACCGAGCCGGCGGTGGTGGAAGGCGCGCCGCCCGTGCCGATGGCCGTGCACAGCTGGACGGTGGCGGTGAGTGGCGTCGCCCGCGACCGCGCCGCGCCGACGATGACGACCTATCCGACCGCGGGTGCCGCTGCAGCCTACGAAGACGTGGTGGCCAAGGTCTCCTTCGATGAACCGGTCCGCGGCGTCAGCGGCGGCACCTTCACGCTGACCGACGCCAACGGCGCATTGGTGCCGGCGTGGGTCGATCAGATCGGCGCCGGGACCTACGGCCTGTTCCCCAACGCCATTCGTTTGAAGAAAGGCGCGCGCTACACCGCCCGGTTGGCGCCGGGGATCTGCGACTTCGCCGACAACTGCACCACCCTAGCGCGCACCTGGTCTTTCGTGGTGGCCGCCGACCCCGAACGCGCCAGCGGCAACACCAGCGTGCCGGTCGGGTTTCGCGCGGCCAGCGCCAGCGCGGATTAGACGCGGCTATTCGCGCCGCTGCGGATCGCCCGTGGCGGGCAGACACAGGTGGCGCTCGTCGGCGCCTTCCCGGCGCATGTGCCCGTGCCAACGCATGTACGCCGGCGCCGCCACCGCCGCCAGCGCGGTCAGCAAGGTGAATCCGATCAGCAGCGCCGCTTGCCTCTGCAGGACCTCGAACGTGCCGGTGGACGCCGCCGCCGCCGCCGCCACCGCCAGTGAAAGCACCAGCGCGCTCCAATAGTCGATCGGGAAGCGGCCTATCCACGTCCGTCCGTGCCACCACACCTCCCCCTTGCGAAAACGGGCCCAGCCGTAGCGTGGGTTCAGCAGGAACCAAAGAAAATCCCAGGTCACCACCCATGCCATGTACGCCGACAGCGTGGTTGCCTCCGCCCCCCAACTCCACGGCACCCCGCCGACGAACCCGATGTGAAAGCTCCATGCCGGCAGCACGAACATCACCGCGTGGTAACCGGTCAGCGGTTTGCCGCGCATGAGCAGGCCATAAAAACGCGCCGGCGGGGTGGTGACCCGAAACCAGGTCGGCAAGCGCTCGGCCCAGCCGTGCGGTCCTTCGATCTCGATCTCCACCGCCGCGAACATCAGGGCGTAGGCGAAAAGAAAAAGCACGCGAATGACAAGGTCGACGGTCGACGGCGTGGCCAGCATGGCACCAAGCATGGCCCGTCGGGCCGGGCGACGGTAGGCAGCCTGGCACTGCACCGCTGGTTCCCCCACCCGCGCTGGTCGTGGTAAGCAGCGCTGGCCATGGTGTCGCCCTCGACCGTCAGCCTCAAGAAGAAAAGCCTCATGCCGTCCAGCGCCCTGCGCAGCAAGCTGCGCGGCGCCGGGCACGCTTTATCCGCGATCGTTCAGATCGGCAAGGACGGAACCACCGCCGCCGTATTGAAACAATTGGGCCAGGCATTGCGCGATCACGAACTGGTCAAAGTGAAGATCGGCAGCGAATGCCCGGAGAGTCGATTCGAAGTCGCCGAACAGATCGCGATTCAATCGGGAGCGGACCTGGCCCAGATCCTCGGTCGAACGGTGCTGGTTTACAAACGCGACCCGGAAAAGTCGCGCTTCGAACTGCGCGCCGTCCCGCGCGCGGAGGCGTCCCGAGAAAAATCGAAACACCCGAAGGGGAAATCGGTCTAGTCAATCGCCAGTGGTGAGTCGCAAGATTTATCGACTTGGACCAAGAAAAATCGCGCGATTTCCTCATCGCCAGAACCACGGCGACATGCCGGTTCTGGTCGCCGGGGCCGAGGCCCGCGCCCGCAGCACCCGCGGGCCCACCCCGCGCGACGAGAGCCAGAGACAGATCCAGATTGGCAGGCGTTGTCTGCGGCGGGCAAAGCCCCCCTTCGATCCACGGCAGATCACCAGGCGACGGATTTGGTTCCGAATGCCTCTCCCGTTGGGGAGAGGCCGCGGGTGAGGGTGGCGTTCGTCGCCTTGACTCGGTTCTTCGCGGGCCCGAATATCGACGCGACGAATGAAACACGTAGTGATCTTGCTGGGGCTGGCGCTGGCGGCTGTTGTTGGCGGCTGCGGGCCCAAAGAGAAATATTGTCCGCAAAATGGCGGGCCGTGTTTTCCGCCTGATCAGACGCCGCAGGACGGGGCGGTGGATGGCGACGGGGGCGACGGCGCGGTGGACGCCGCGACCACGCACTAGACTCGCCCGGGAGGCGCCGCGTTTCGCCGGCCGTCGGTGCGGTGTAAAATAACCGCGGATGAAGCGCTTCAAAGCCGCGGTGATCGGGGGCAGCGGGTACGGAGGTGCCGAGATGATCCGCCGGTTGCTGATTCACCCCGACGTCGAACTGGTGCGCGTGGCCAGCGTCGATTTTGTCGGCCAGCCGCTGGGCGCGGCGCACCTGTCTCTGACCGGCCGCACGAGTCTGCGCTTTGAAGACCTGCCGCCCGGCGAAGCCGCGAAAGGATGCGACGTCGCGCTGATGGGCCTGCCACACAAGATCAGCGCGCAGAAGGCTCCGGAGATCTTGGCCACCGGCGCCATGATCGTCGACATGTCGGGCGACTTTCGCCTCACCGACGCCGCCGCCTATCGACAATTTTATGGCGCCGTCCATCCCCACCCCGAACTGCTGGGCACGTTCGTCTACGGTTTGCCGGAGCTCAATCGGGCGACGATCAAGAACGCGCGCGCCGTGGCCTCGCCGGGTTGTTTCGCCACCACCATCATCCTGGCGCTGTTGCCGCTGGCCCGGGCCGGCAAGCTGCGCGGCCCGGTGCACGTCCTCGGTATCACCGGCTCTTCGGGCAGCGGCGCGGTGCCGTCGCTGGGCACCCACCATCCGCTGCGCGCGCTGAATCTGAAGACATACAAGGCGCTGGAACACCAGCACACACCCGAGATCATGCAGGCGCTGACCCAGGCCGGCGGCGGCGACTTTGATTTGCGCTTCGTTCCGGTGTCCGCACCGCTGTCGCGCGGAATCTTGGCGACCAGCTTTGTCGAGGTGCCGGCGAGCGAGACCATTGATTCGCTCGCGGCACTGTTCGCCGCAGCCTACGACGGCGAGCCGTTCGTGCGCTTCGTGCGCGATCGGTTGCCGGAGGTCATCGCCGTCTCCGGCAGCAACTTTGCAGAGGTGGGTTTCACGATGGGTCCGCCGACCGGCGGCACGCGCACGCTGGCGATCGTCAGCGCGACCGACAACCTGATCAAGGGCGGTGCCGGCCAGGCCATCCAGAACATGAACCTGATGTTGGGCCTGCCCGAGACCACGTCACTGGAAGATCCAGGCCCGTGGCCTTAGGGGACGGTCTCCTGGTCGTCGTCAAGCTGGGCGGCGAGGTGCTGGAGCAGCCGGCGCTGGGCCAGGTGGCTGCGGGGGTGGCAGCCGCGCGCGCGGCTGGTCACCGCTTGATCATCGTTCATGGCGGTGGTCCACAGGCGACGGCGCTGTCGCAGCGGCTGGGCTTGACGCCGGCGATTGTCGGCGGGCGGCGGGTGACCGACGCGGCGACCCTGGACGTGATGAAGATGGTGGTGGCCGGCCAGTTGAACGTCGATCTGGTGGCGGCGCTGCGCGCGGCCGGCGTGCCGGCGCTGGGCCTGCACGGCCCAAGCGGGATCATTCTCGCGCGCCGTCGTCCACCGCGCATGGTCTCGGGCGGTGGCGCCGAGCCGATCGATTTCGGTTTGGTCGGTGACGTCGACGGTTTCGATTTGCCGCTTTTGCGCGCGCTGGGCGTTGAACGCGTGCCGACGCTGGCGTGCCTGGGCGCTTCGCCGGCGGGCGAGGTGCTGAACATCAACGCCGACGTGGTGGCCAGCCGGCTGGCGGCGGCGCTGACATGCGGTGTCTTGCTGGCCGTGACCGGCGTGGGCGGTGTGCGCCGGCACAGGGGCGATCCGAGGTCGCGTTTGCCGCGTTTGACCGTCGCCGAAGCGCGCGCCGCCATCGCCGACGGCACCGTCCAGGGTGGGATGATCCCCAAGCTGGAAGAAGCCTTTGAACCGCTGGCCGCCGGGGTGGGCGCCGTGCACATCATTGGCGCCGCGGAGATCGCCACCGCTCTGGCCCATCCCGGCACGGTGGGCACTGTCCTTTTAGCCTGACGAAGAAAAAAGCAACCGCCTCCAGAAAAAATGCACCGGCTGTTGCTGCTGGTCAGCCATCCGGCCGAGCGACGGTTTCTGCAATGTCGTCTGGCCGAGGTCGATCCGTCGCCGCCCGCCCGCGCTTGAGCCACACCTGACCAAGCTGGCATTCCACCGGCGGCACGAGATCGTTGCCGCAGGCGATGCGCTCCAGCGCGCCGTCCAGTTTCTCCAGCTCGTCGCCGTCGCAAAGATGGGCCGCGAAACGATCGGTCTTCCACGTTCGCAAGTTCATCACGTGAATGCGGGCCATCAGGCGCGCCGGCAAGGGCGCGCCGACCAGCCGCGATTCCTTGACCATCCAGCCGGTGCCGGCGGCCAGGTGAGCGAGGATTTTCCCGACGACCATGTTTTGACCGTGCGCCTGTTGCAGCGCCGCCACCAGCGCGTAGTACCGGGCCAGCGTCGGGTGCGGCGAGGTCAGGCGGGCGGTCTCTTCCAGCAGCAAGTCAGCGCCAGGGGCGGCCATTCGCGCCCAGGCCCGCAACACCGCCGCCGGGTCGGACAGATGGGTCAGCAAGAAACGCGCGTAAAGAAAATCCGCCTCGGCGACCGGGAACGGCGCCGCGGTAACGTCGTGCTGGACGAACCGCAGATCCGCCGATTGCCACAGCTGCGCCCGGGCCACGAACCGCGGCGAGCGATCGATCCCCGTGGTGATCTGCGGGGCGACGATCGCGCGCAAGAGGCGGGTGGTATAGCCAGGCCCGCAGCCGAGATCGACCGCGTGCGCGGAGCCGGCCATCGACGACCGGGCGCGGCTCCACACGTCGGTCAAGAACACGCGCGACGTCGGTTCGAACGCGCGCGCCAGGATGCGCAGGCGCTCGGCGGCCAGATCATTGTCTCCGAAGGTGTATGTCTCTGCGTCGGCCATGGTGTGTTTGGCTCACCAGGGGAGACGCCGACCATTGGGAAAGCGACCCCCGCGGGTCGCCTCTCCTTTCTTCGGTCAGAAGGACGGCGCCCGCACCACCATCGCAAACCACCAATAAAGGCGGCCGTTCACCGTCGCGGTAAACTGAAACGATGGGGATTGAGGCGACATCGACCCGGTCATTTTCGGGAACCGGCCCGAGATGTCAACGGGAGCGGCTGGCGTTTTGCGTCACGGGGTCTAGGAAATAGTGCGCGAGTGACTTTTTTGGCGGCTGCAACGTCTTATATTGGAAGGGAGAACGGAGGTAAGTCATGAAGTCATTGATTCTCGTCGGTGTACTGGCCGGCCTGGTCGGAGCGCCGTCGGTCGCATCCGCCGGCTGGAGAGGTGGTGGTGGCCACATGGGCGGCGGCCACGGTGGCTTCGGTGGAGGTGGTCACGGGTTTCACAGCGCACCCGTCGGGCGCGTCGGTGTCGGGGTTCACGTCGGCGGACCCGGGGTTCGTTTTGGCGTTCGTCCCGGCTTCCGTGCCAACGTTTGGGTACCGGGCTACTGGGGCTTCCGCGGGGGCGCCCGCCTCTGGTTCGGCGGCGGTTGGTACGCGCCACCTTACGATGGCTGGATCTGGGTCGCTCCGCAGTGGGCCTGGAATGGCTATCAGTGGGTCTGGCAAGAAGGCCACTGGGCGGCGCCCTACTAGCGACCGAGGGCGTGCCCAGCTCGGCCCGCAAACTGTCGTTCTGCGCTGGTTCGTCTAATCTGACCGGGTGGGGCTGCAGAATCACGTCCGCAACAAGGTGGTGGCGGGCCTCATCGCCACGATCCCGGTCGCGGTGACGGCATTCATCCTCTGGTACATCGACACCAAAGCCCGGGCCTTGTTTGGCGTGCGCTACCCATTCTTGGGCATTGCCATCACGTTGGGGGCGATCTATTTGCTGGGCCTGTTCATCACCAGCTTGCTGGGGCGGTTCGTTCTGGGACTGACCGACGGGCTTTTGCGGCGGATTCCCGGGCTGCGCGATCTGTACCGGTCGTGGAAGCAGATCGCCCTGACCAGCGAAGGCCACGAAGGGATCTTCGCTCACGTGGTGCTGATCCCCGACGAGACCCGACGTTTGAAGATGGTCGGATTTACCAGCGGCGAGACCATCGACGGCGATCCGTCGTTATGCTGCGTGTTCGTGCCCGCGTCGCCGAATCCAACCTCCGGGCGGCTGTACTTCGCGCGGAAGGAAGATTGCCTGCGGCTTGAGATGACCGCCCAGGATGCGCTGAAGCTGCTGATCTCGGGCGGGAACTATGTGCCGTCGGCGATCGGGCGGGCGACGGCGCGGGCCGCGATCACGACGGCGAATCCGGCCTGACTTGAAACCGGTTCTGTGGCTGGTAGATGTACGGCATGATGACTAAGAAGCGCGTGTTCGTGGCCGCGGCGTTGGTTTTCGGTCTTGCGGCGGCGACCAGCCAGGCGGCCAGCGCGCCGCGCGTGGGCGACAAGGCCCCACTATTTTCACTGAAGACGGTGGACAGCGGCCAGGCGCGCGCGCTGGCTGATCTGACGAAAGAAAAGCACAACCAGGGAGCGGTGCTGGTTTTCCTCAGCTGCCGCTGCCCGTATGTCGCCCAGGCCCGCCAGCCGCTGGCCGAACTGAGCAAGGAATTCGGCGACAAGATTTCGTTCGTCGGCATCAACGCCAACCAGAATGAAAGCATCGAAGACATCAAGGCCGACGCCGCCTTGAATTTCCCCTTCCCCATGTTGCGCGACGACGGTTCAAAGGTCGCGGACGCCTACGCCGCGGAGCGGACCCCCGAGGTCTTCCTGGTCGACACCCACGGCGTGGTTCGCTATCACGGCGGCGTCGGCGATCTGGGCAGCGCCCTGCGCGAGTTCACGGCCGGCAAGACCATCAGCAAAGCAGAGGCGCGCGCCTTCGGCTGCACGATCAAGAGGAAGCCGTGAGCGGGTCCGCGGTCCCGGCGCTGCTGGCGCTGGCGACCGTGGGCGCGACCCTCGCCGGCAGTCCGCGTGGGGGCCTGGCTGCCGAGCCCGCGCCGGCAGCCAAAGCTTCCGCCGCACCCGGCGGTGAATCGTCGGTGGTGCTGGTCGATCTGAAGGCCATCAAACAGGCCATGCAGCAGAGCCACGGCCGAACGCTGCTGGTGCACTTCTGGGCCAGCTGGTGCTTGCCGTGCATGGAAGAACTGCCGCTTATCAATCGATTCGCGCAGAAAGCCAAAGGCCAGGGCGTGGATGTTCTGTCGGTGTCACTGGACAATCCCGACGCTGCCGCGCGCGTCGCCAAAGTGCTCAGCCGATCGGCGCCCAACCTGACCCGCACCATCGCCAAGATCGACGACGCCGACGCCTTCATCGCGACGTTTGATCGGCAGTGGGAAGGGGCCATTCCGGCGCTGTTCGGTTTCGACGGCGAGGGCAAGCTGCGCGGCCACCGCATCGGCGAGGCCACCCGCCGCCAGCTTGACGGTCTGGTGGGCGAGGTGATCGGCAAGCCGTTTTCCACTGCGGCAGCGGTCTCGGGCGCTCCGAAAAAGTAGGCCCCACTCATGGTGACCAGCCGCTGCGCGCCTGGTGGGTGTGGTCCGGCGCGGACAACAGCGGCGTTTTGGACAACAGATCGCTATTTGTAATTCAGGACGACGATCTCCGCCGCGGGCCGCGCCTTCACCGTGCTCAAGGACAGCGTGTTCGACGGGTCCTTGCGCACGTTGGGCTTGCCGGCCAGAAAGTCGTCGACGCCTTCCAGTTGCTTGATGGTCAGGACGTCGGTCTTGTAGTGCATGGGTATCACCACCAGCCGCGGTCGCAGCTGATCCACGACCCGGGTGGCCTGTCGCCCGTCGATGGTGAACACGCCGCCCACCGGAATCAGAACCACGTCCACCGAGCCGATGGCCGAGAGCTGATCGTCGGTCAGCAGGTGCCCGAGGTCGCCCAGGTGGGCGATGCGCAGGCCGCCCACCTCGAAGACGAAGACGGTGTTCAGGCCGCGCTCGGCGCCCATGGCGTCGTCGTGGTAGACGCCGACGCTACGGATGGTGACGTCCTTGATCGTCAGGTCGATCTTGGTCCACCCTTTTTTATCCGGCGTCAGGCCTCGCAACACGCGCGGCTTGTTCACCAGCAGGCCCAGGTTGTTGTGGTCCTGGTGTTCATGGCTGATGGTGACCACGTCTGCCTTCAGTCCAGCTGGAAGCTCGTAGCCGAGGCCTTTGGGAATGGGATCCATCACCACGCGCGTGCCGGCGGTGGTCTCGAGGATGAAGCACGACTGCCCCAGCCATTGCAGCTTGCCGACCACCGGATTGCCGGCGGCGCGGGCATAGACCGCCAGCGCCACCAGCAGTGCAAAGACGGGAGCGGCCCAGGCCCGGGCGCGGTGTTTCATCGGCGGACTATAGCGAACCGGCATCCAAAGCCCCGAAAGATCACCGGCGCGCTTGATCCGCTATTCTTGGAAGCACATGTCTGAAGGCGATGCAGAAACCCCGCCCGGGGGAACATTGCGCGACGCCGCGCAGGCCCCCGTGCGCAAGAGCATCGCCGAGATTCTGGAGAACATCCCGACCGCGCCCGGCGTGTACATCATGAAAGACCGCCGCGGCAAGGTGGTCTACATCGGCAAGGCGGCGGTGCTGCGCAACCGCGTGCGCCAGTATTTCCAGGCGTCATCGGGCGACAACCGCGACTTTGTCCCGCTGCTGGAAGGGATCGTTGGCGAGATAGAGACGGTCATAACGTCGAACGAAAAAGAAGCGCTGCTGCTGGAAAACACGCTGATCAAAAAGCATCAGCCGCGGTTCAACGTCAACCTCAAGGACGACAAGAACTATCTGGTGTTGCGCCTGGACCCGGAGGCGGAGTGGCCGCGCCTGGAGGTGGGGCGCAAGATCGGCCAGGACGGCGCATATTATTTCGGTCCCTATCATTCGGCGACGTCGTGCCGCGAAGCCCTGCGGGTGGTGAACCGTCACTTCCAGCTGCGCACTTGCACCGATCATGTCTTGCACAACCGCCGCCGCCCCTGCCTGCAGTTTCAGATCAAACGCTGCCCGGCGCCCTGCGTGCTGCCGGTGTCGCCCGAGGAATACGGCGATCAGGTGCGCGACGTGCGGCTGTTTCTGGAAGGCAAGAGCGACGAGCTTTTGAGCCGCCTCACCGGCCGCATGAAGGAAGCAGCGGGCCGCACTGACTTTGAACGAGCGGCGGACATTCGTGATCAGCTGCGCGCCCTGGAAACGACGCTGGAAGAACAGCGGGTGGTGTCGACGGATTTCGTCGACCAGGACGTCTTTGGCTTTTACCGCGAGGGGATCGCGCTGGAGATCGTCGTCATGTCGATCCGCCAGGGCAAGCTGCTGGGCAACCGATCGTTTTCATTTACCGGCCAGGAATTTCCCGACGCCGAATTGTTGTCGTCGTTCGTCGGCCTTTACTATGACCTGAACGTGGCACCGCCTGACGAGGTGCTGCTGCCGTTAGCCGTCGACGACGCCGAGGTGAAGGCCGAATGGTTGAGCGAGAAGCGGCCGCCGCGCCGCCGCCGGGTCGAGGTGACGGTCCCGCAGCGGGGCGATCGCCGCAAGCTGGTCGAGCTGGCGCAGAAGAACGCCGCCGCCAGCTTCGCCGCCCGCCGCAACGCCCGTGAGGACACGGAGCTGGCGCTTGGCAAGCTGCAGCGCCGGTTGAAGCTGCCGCGGCTGCCGCGAGTGATCGAGTGTTACGACATCTCGCACATTCAAGGTTTTGCCACGGTGGCGTCGATGGTGGTCTTCGTCGACGGGCGGCCGGAAAAATCACGCTACCGCACCTACAAGGTCCGCAGCGTCGGTGGGCGCGCCGGCGAGGGTGGGGCCTTCGCCCGGCGCAACGACGACTTCGCGTCGATGTACGAGGTGCTGTCGCGGCGGTTCCGTCGCGCGCGCGAGGGCGCGGCGGCTGAGGCGGCTGGTGGCGCCCCGGTCGACCCGAGTTGGGCATTGCCCGATCTGATCGTCATCGACGGCGGCAAGGGCCAGCTGGGCATGGCCCTGGCGGCGGCGCGCGACGTGGGCATCGACGTGCGGCCGGGCGCCGGGCTGCCGATCGTCGGCCTGGCCAAGGAGCGCGACTTTGACGGGGTGGCGGGGGCGCCGCCGGCGGACGCCGCGACCGAGATCGACGAAGGCTCGACGGTGGAGACCGAGCCGGTGGGGGCCGAAGCAGCCGCTACCGAGCCGACCGCCACCGAACCGGCGGCGGAACCGTCGCCGACCGAAACCCCGCCGTCCGCCGAACCGGCGCCGACGCCCCCCGAGTCGAAAGCCGGCGCCAAAGCCGACACCGGCAAGACGCGCCGGCCGGATCGGGTGTTCTTGCCGCACGCCAAGGACGCCATCGCCATCCGCCCGAACACCGCCGAGATGTTCATCCTTCAGCACCTGCGTGACGAGGCCCATCGCTTTGCCGTCACCTTTCATCGCAGCCAGCGCAAGCGGCTGACCCTGCGTTCCGCGCTGTCGAACATCCCGGGGATCGGCGCCGCCCGACAACGGTTACTGCTGCGCCATTTCGGCAGCCTGAAAAAGATCCGCGAAGCCTCGCTGGAAGATCTGGCCACGGTGCCCGGCATGGCCCGCAAGACCGCCGAGGCCGTCTTCGCCTATTGGCAAGCGCAGCCGGCCGAGCGCGTGACGATGGCCGCGCGCGGGTCATCGGCTGGTGCGTCCGCAGAAAATCCAAATCCAGCGGTCCCTGTTCCCGAGGCGCCTCGCTCGGACGACGCCGAGGAGGACGCGGTGGCCAGCGCGTTTGCCGAGGTCAGCGCAGACGATCCGGACGCAGCGGAGGACGAGCCCGATCCCGCCTGACGCGATGGAGGCGACGCAAAACTTGACGCCCTTGTCGGCTAAGGTAGCCTGATGTAGGTTTAGGTAATCTATAAACCTTCACTGACGAACCAGCCGAACCGAGGAAATCAATGGCAGCCAAGACTGACGCGGAGCCGAGAGGGAAGGGACGCCAGGGCCGGCGGCGGGAGATCGTTGGCATTGTGTTTCTGGCATTTTGCCTTTTTGCCGGCCTCTCGCTGTTCTCGATGCAGCTGGGCAGCAACCGGATGATGGGTCCGGGCGGCGCGACCACCGCGTCGGCGTTGTACGGTCTGGCGGGCTTCGGGGCGTACCTGCTGATCGCGGCGATGGGTCTGGCGGCGGTCCGTTGCTTTCGATCGGTGCGGGTGGTCGACGGGTTCAGCGAAGGTTTGGGCGCCTTGATGTTATTCGGGTCGGCGGTGGTGCTGATGCACCTGCCGTTCTCCGAGCAGCACGGGGTCAACCACGGACCGGGTGGTCTTCTGGGGCAATGGCTGGGTGAAGTGACGGCCAGCTTCATCGGCGCGGCGGGCGCGGCGCTGGCGGCGGCGACGGTGCTGGTGCTGGCGTTGATGCTGCTGGGCGATCTCAGCACGCGCGAGGTGGTGGTGGTGGTCGGCTGGGCGCTGCGCCAGGCGCAACGAGGGACGGTGGCCAGCTTGCGCGCGGTGTGGGGCCTGGCGCGGGCCGCGTTCCCCGAACGGGTCGACGACGCCGACGAAGACGAGCGGGCGCTGGAAGACGAGCGCGACGACATCAAGGTGATCGGTCCCGAGTCGGCAGCCGCGCTGGAAGCGGCGTCAGACGAGTCGCCGCTGGAGCTGGAAGCGATCCCTGCCTCGTTCGACCACCACGAAGAAAGCGACAGCGACGCCATCCGCGCCGTGCAGACCCGCGCGCTGTCCCAGGACATCGCCGACGAGCGCGCCGCCATGGCCGCCATCGTGGCCGAGGTGGCGGCGGTGGAACAGGTGAGCGCGCCCGAAGAGATGGTCGGCGAAGACGACGTCGAGGACGAACAAGACGAGCCGTCGTCGCTGGCGGTTGCCGCCGTGACCGCCGCGGGCGTCGCGCTGGCGGCGCCGATGGTGGCCCACGCCGCGCCGGTTGTTGCCGCCGCACCGGCGCCCGCCGAAGGTCCGATCATCGTCGAGCCGGCCTGGCGCACCCGCCAGCGCCAGGAACAAGAAGCCGCCGAGGCTGCCGTCGAACACCCGCGGCCTGTCGAAGCCGCCGGCCCCGGTTTTATCAAACTGACCAAGGGCGCCTACGAGCTGCCGGGCACCGACATGCTGGAGTACATCCCGCCGCAAGCGCACGAGATGGACAAGCAGGCCCTGTACGACATGGCCGAACGCGTGGAGCAGGCGATGTCGAATTATGGCGTGCGCGGCAAGGTCAAAGAGATCCACATGGGCCCGGTGGTGACCATGTACGAATTCGCGCCGGCGCCTGGCACTCGCACCGGGAAGATCGCCAACCTGGAAAAAGATCTGGCCATGGCCCTGGAGGCGCAGGCCGTGCGTATCGTGGCGCCCATCCCCGGCAAGGCGGTGGTCGGTGTCGAGGTGCCGAACAAGGCGCGCGAGATGGTGTACCTGAAGGAGATCCTCGAGGATCCCTGCTTCACCACCGGCGCATCCAAGCTGCAGATGTGCCTGGGCAAGGATATCAAGGGCACGCCGGTCAGCTTCAACCTGTCCAAGATGCCGCACCTTTTGGTGGCCGGCACCACCGGGTCGGGCAAGTCGGTGGCGGTCAACGGCATGATCACCAGCGTGCTGTACAACGCCAGTCCCGAGGATGTCCGTTTCATCATGGTCGACCCGAAGATGCTGGAGCTTTCGATCTATGAAGGCATCCCGCACCTGCTCTTGCCGGTGGTGACCGATCCGAAGAAGGCCAACCTTGCCTTGCGCTGGGCCGTCGACGAGATGGAGCGGCGATATGAACTGCTGGCCAAGACGGGCGTGCGGGACATCGCCAGCTACAACGCCAAGCTGCTGGCCGCAGAGAGCGGCACGCCGGCCGCGGCGGCGCCGGCCGCGCCGTCGAAGAAGATCAGAGTTGTGCTGGCCGGCGCCGACGGCACCGAGCAGGAAGTGGAAATGGCCGACGACGCGGTCATTTCAGGCGCCGACAACGTGGACGGCGTGGTGCAGGCCGAAGCGCCCGACGCCGAGGATCTGTCCAACGCCGCCGCCGCCGTTCAGGCCGCCGCGCAAGCCAAGGCCGACGCCGGTCCGCCGCCGCGCAAGCTGCCGTACATCATCATCGTCATCGACGAGTTCGCTGACCTGATGATGGTGGCGCCAAAAGATGTCGAGACGTCGGTGGCGCGCATCGCCCAGAAGGCGCGCGCCGCGGGACTGCACCTGATCCTGGCCACGCAACGCCCGTCGGTGGACGTCATCACCGGGCTCATCAAGGCGAACTTTCCCAGCCGCATCGCCTTGCAGGTGGCGTCGCGCATCGATTCGCGGACCATCCTGGATCAGTCGGGAGCCGAGACGTTGCTGGGCAACGGCGACATGCTGTTCTCCGATCGCGGGACCAAACTGCGCCGCATCCACGGCGCCTTCCTCAGCGACGACGAAGTCCATCGCGTGGTCGAGTTCCTGAAGAAGCAGGCCAAGCCGGTCTACGATATGGACATCCTCAAGCCGCGCGAAGAGGACGCCGAGGAAGGCGCGCCGGCCGAGCAACTGCACGACGACCTGTACGATCAGGCGGTGGCCATCGTCTGCGAGACCCGCCAGGCCAGCGTGTCGTTCATCCAGCGGCGTCTGCAGATCGGTTACAACCGCGCCGCCCGCATGGTCGAGCAGATGGAACGCGACGGGATCGTCGGCCCGGCCAACGGGGCCAAACCGCGCGAGGTGGTGGCGCCGCCGGGCGAATACCTGCAGCAGGCGGGCTGAGGCAGAAGATGCTGGCGCCCCCGCCCATGGTCGGCACGCTGGCGGTCGCTCTGTTCGGCGCGCTGGCCATCATCGGCGGCGAGCGGGGGCGGCGCGCGCTTGTCTACATCGGCAAGCCGGCGGCGACGCTGTCCCTGCTGCTGATTGTTGGATTGCCGCCGCGCGATCACTTCGCCTGGATGATCACCTGGGGCATCTTGTTCAATCTCCTGGGCGACATCCTGCTGATCAGCGACGCCGATCTGCCGTTCATGATCGCCGTGCCGCTGGTCTTGACCGGCCACATTTTCTACACGCTGGCCTTCATCGGATCGGTCGTGGGCGGCTGGTGGCCGCTGCCCTGGCCTTCGTATGCCATCGCGCTGCTGTCGGTGTCGCTGGTGATCCTGCTGTGGCCGGGCCTTGGCATCATGAAAATTCCGGTGGTGGTCTACGCCGTCGCCATCACCGCCATGGTGATCGCCGCGCTGAAGACCGTCGGCGGGCCGCTGCCACCGGTGGCGGCGGGGCTGGCGGCGCTGGGCGCGTTCTTGTTTTATGCGTCGGATTCGAACCTGGCCTGGAATCGCTTTCGGCATCCGTACGCGCACGCCACCGCGGTGACGCTGTCGACCTACTGGCTGGGGCAACTGGGCATCGCCTGGTCCTCGCGGCTGCAAGGTTGAAGACGTGTCAATTGATCAACGCCGGTCGCCCGGCCTCGTCTGATTGATTAGGATCGGGGCCATGCGAGCTTGGTTGCGAGTTTGGCCGCTCGTCGTCTGTGGCGCGTGGTGGTTGCGCCCGGCGGCCGCCACGGAACGACTGGACGTCAAGACGGTGGTCGAGCGAGTGCAAAGACGGTACGACGCCGCCGCTGACTTTCACGCGCGCTTCACCCAGACGCTGACCAACCCGACGTTCAACCGCACAAGCACGCTGACCGGCGAGGTCTCGCTGAAGAAACCGGGGCGCATGCGCTGGGACTACCGGACGCCCGAGACGAAGATGTACCTGGCCGACGGCGACCGGCTGTGGCTGTACGAGCCGGAGGATCAGCAGGCCTTCAAGCAGGAGCTGAAGTCGTCGCAGCTTCCGGCGGCGCTGGCGTTCCTCACCGGCAAAGGCAAGCTGGCCGCCGAGTTCGACATCAGCTTCGCCGAAAAGCCTGCCTACGGCAGCGCCCGCGACTATGTGCTGCGGCTGCAGCCCAAGCACGCCCAGCCGCAGCTACAGACCATGATGTTCGTCGTCGATCCGGACAGCTTTCACGTGCGCGAAAGCATCCTGGTCGACGGGCAGGGCAACGTCAACGACATGCAGTTCGCCGACGTGAAGATCAACGGCGGCGTGGCCGACGCCATCTTCCGCTGGTCGCCGCCGGCCGGCGTGCGGATCATCGACACCGGCAAAATGGGCGGCAAATAAGCGGCGGCGAGCACCCGCGGGGGCGGCGGCGGTTCGCCTAACCCCGGGTGCGGCGGCGCAGGCCCACGAATGGGTTGCCGTCTTTTTCGGCGCCGATGGTGGTGTCCGGTCCATGGCCAGCCACCACGATGGTGTCGTCGGGCAGGGTGAACAGCCGCTCCCGGATCGAGCTTTGAATTTGCGGCGCCGAGCCGCCCCACAGATCGGTGCGCCCGATCGATCCGCGAAACAGCGTGTCGCCGGCGAAGACGATGGGCGTTTCGCCTGGCGCCTCGACGAAGAAACAGGTCGACCCCGGCGTGTGCCCGGGCGTGTGGATGGCGTGGGCCTCGCGCTGGCCGAAGGTCAAGGTTTGATCGCGATCGAGCTCCCGGGTGGGCGGCGGCGCGGCCGGCACCGAAGGCAGCCCGAACGTCGCCGTCTGCAGGGCCAGGTTGTCATACAGCCAGCGGTCGTCCTTGTGCAGGACGATCTCCGCGCCGGTCTCGGCGGCCACCTCGCCGGTGCCCATGATGTGATCGAAGTGCGCGTGGGTGTGCACCAGGCGAACGACCTCCACGCCCAGGCGCCCAAGCGCCTCGATGATGGTCGGCGCGTCGTCGCCGGGATCCACCACCAACGCCTGCTTCGTTTCCGGGCAGGCGACGATGCTGCAGTTGCAGCCCAGCACGCCGACGCGGAACGATTCTCGAATCAGCGCCACGAAACGCCCGCCTCTTTCAACGCATGCGCAAAGGAACGCCGCTGACCATCAAGACCACCGACTGGGCGCGTTCAACCAGGATTTGATTGGCCTGTCCGACGGCGCTGATGAACCGCCGCGCCGGATCGCCTTCGGACAAATGCCCGAGCCCGATCTCCATCGTCACCAGCACCGCCGGTGTGGGCGACCGGTACAGGCGATCGGCCAGCTCTTCAACTTCGGCCAGCAGCGCGCGCTCGGCGGCACGGTCACTGCCAGCGATGCGCGCCTGCACCCAGGCGGTGAAGCGATCGATGACCATCGCGCCATAGCCGCCGCCCTTGATGGCATCGACGATGGTGGGAAGCTCCGCCGGTGCCTCCAGCAGCTTCCAGCTGGCCTCATGGTCGCGGCGGTGGTTGGCCAGGCGGCCCTTCAACTCGTCGTCGCCTTCCACCGATGGAGCGACATAGACCCAGGGCGGCGGTCCGAGTTCAGACGCGCGGCTCAACGCATATCCCGATTTTCCCGAGCGCAACCCGCCGGTCACGAAGGTGAACATGTCACCAGGCTACCGAAAGCGGCGGGTGTTCGCCACCGTCGAGATGATCGTCGACATCGTCGCGATCTGTTTGCACCGTTTCATTGCATCGCCGGTCCGACGTATCATCAGTGCCGGCGGGTCAGCCGCAGGTCCGGTGATTGATGCGTGAAAAGGCCTCCCTGTTTGGCGAGCCACCGATCCTGCTTGGGATCACCACCGAGCCGTCCATCGTCGCTGCCGAACGCCCGGCGGTCTTGCTGCTGAACGCTGGGTTGGTTCATCGGGTGGGCCCGGCGCGAAAGTCGGTGCGCCTGGCCCGTCGGCTGGCGGAGGCCGGTTTCTTGACGTTGCGGTTCGATCTGTCGGGGATCGGCGACAGCGAACCACGACGCGACACCCTTTCGTTTGACGAGCGGGCCATCCTGGACGTGCAGCAGGCGATGGATTTTCTGCAATGCACACGCGGGATCAACCACTTTGTCCTGATGGGCCTGTGTTCGGGCGCGGACAATTCCTTTCGCACGGCGCTGCGCGATCCGCGCGTGCACGGCGCCATCATGATCGACACCTTCGGTTACCGCACGACGGGCTTTTACCTGCGCCACTACTGGCGGCGGCTGTTTCGGCCGCAAGCATGGCAGCGGTTCGCGCGCCGGCTAACTGGTCAGGCGCGGGCCCGGGTCGAGCGGGCAATCGGAATTGAACGCCCGGCCGCCCCGGCGGCGGCGCCGCCGCAATACGCCCGCGAGTTTCCGCCGCAAGCCGAGTTCGTTTCAGGCGTACGGACTTTGATCAATCGGGGGGTGAACCTTTACTTCATCTACTCGGCGGCGATGGAGGGCTATTACAACCACGAAGGTCAGCTGGCAGAATTTCTGCGCGCGGTCGACTTCAAGAATCGCCTGCAGACAAAGTTCTTTGCCGACTCCGACCACACTTTCACCGATCTGCGATCGCAGCGCGCGCTGATTGACACGGTCGCGGCCTGGTTGGCCAGCGTTGCCGCGGACTAGATTCTTGCGCGCGTCGGCCGGATCTACGGCGCGGCCGAGACCTTGGAACGTGGCGGGACGATGATCTCCACCCGACGGTTGTTGGCCCGCCCCTCGGGACTCTTGTTGTCGGCCACCGGCCGATCGGCGCCGATGCCGTGCGCTTCGATTCGCTCGGCCGGATAGCCGCGCGAGATCAGATACAGTCGCACCGCCTCCGCTCGGCGCTGCGACAGCGGCTGATTCAGCGTCGCCGACCCGCGCGAATCGGTATGTCCCTCGACGATCACCGTGCGCTCCTTGTCTTGCAGAAGAGCGTCCGCGACCTGGTTCAGCCGCGTTTGAGCCTCCGGAAGCAGAATTGATTCATTCGACGCGAACAGCACGCTGCCGGAAAGGGTGATGACCATGCCGCGCGCCTCTTCTTTTGCCTGCAAGGCCAGCAGCGCGTCGTTGGCTTGCTTGGCTTGTTGCTCGGCCGCGGCGCGGGCGTTCTGCTCCTGCGCCAACTGTTCTTGCGTCTTTTGAGAGTCCTGGCGCGCCTGGTCCAGTTTCTGTTGTGTCTGTCCCAACTGTTGTTTGCTCTCGCCCAACTGTCGTTGGGTCTGTTGAACAACCACTGCTTGTCTCTTCTCCAGGGCGTTCCTGGCCTCGGTGCGTTGGTTCTCCGCGGACTGGGCGGCGGCCAGCGCCTCGGCCAGCTCGGCCCTGCGCTCGGCGATGTAGGCCAGATCGCGGGTGGCGCCACTGTCTGGATCGTCGGCAAAGCTGTGTTCCGCCGCTTGCAGCGCCGTGTACGCCTTGTGCACCTCATCCGGCTTTACCGCCATCGCGGGCCCGTTGCTGGCGCGCTGATATGCGTCCCGGGCCATAATCAGCTCGGTGGGCGGTTGATGGGCACAGCCCAAAAGCATCAAGCAAGATGAAACCACCAGGATCTTGATTGGTCCGCGTTGCATTATCGACATGGCACTCTTCCCTTTCCACGGTCGCTCATTGTGGCGTGCTCAGATCGACGTGGTTGAGTTGATCGACGGCTGTCTGCGCCTCTGACCGTTCGGCTTCTGTGCGCGCCAGCGCCAACGCTAGCTCGGCGTCCACCTGCGCCCGCGCCAGAAGGCGCCCCGCTCGATCCTTGTCGGAGCGTTCAGCCTTGGCCGCCGCGAACTGTTCCTTCGCCAGTTGCAGGTGAAGCGCGGCCTGCGGGACGTGCGTGGCCCCGACTTCCTCCGCCGCACGTATCGACGCCGACGACTGCTCCTGTTGCGCTACGGGCGGCGAACTGGCACACCCGAGAGCACCAACAATTCCCAGAGACAGGAAGACGTAACGCATGGGATCTCCTCGATCAACCGTTTCGGGGTTTCCGCTGCATTCAAGCGGAACGTGATACCGAACCGTCGACCCGACCAGATCCCCTGAGGGTTTTTCCGAGCGCAGCAGGCGCCGCGATCGCTCGCCCGCCGCACCCCAACCCGAGCCAGAGCGTGGCGAGGCAACGCACGCGTCGGATCGAATGAAGGGAGGGCCATTCTTTCAGCCGACACCGAGCACGCCGACGATCACCCGACGAGCGGAAGCGATGGTTAGCTTTGCTGCATGACACTGGGTGTGCCGGGGCTGGCGATGTCGGCGCTGGTTTGTTGTGCTGCTTGTCAGCAACGAACCAGCGGCCTTGCCTATGCACACGACATCGTTTCATTCGACGTCGATCCGCCCTTGCGATACGCCGGCGCTGACAACAAACGTCGAGCCTGGCAAGAATTCTTCGCTCGCTATACGGGCCCGTTGACTATGAAGTGCACGACTTGAAAGCCACGGTGGACGGGGACCTCGCCTTCGTTCATAGCCTCAACCACGTCAAAGGCACGCTGGCGGGAGGTCATGTTGCCGACCTCTGGGTTCGTTGGACAGCCGGTTTCCGACGAAGCGATGGCGTCTGGCTGGTCGTGCACGACCACGCGTCAGTCCCGGCCGATCTCAAGCATGGCCGGGCGGTTTTGGATCTCACTCCTTGAGCTTGGGGCGTCGACCAAAATCGAAGGCAGCGGACACTGTGTCTGGCAAAATGCCCTCCCCGCGGGCGATCACCGTCCAGCCGCATGCCGCCCGGGAGGGCGCCGTCCAGCAGGCGAAGCAGTTCTGGGCGTCGGTTCCTTGGCCCCCGCAGCCTTGCCCCGGCGGGCCCTGCGGGCAGGGCGGCGGGCGGTGGGCGCGCCGCCGGTTTCGTTGGCGGCCAGCGTGGCCTTCAGCGCCGCCATCAGATCGACGATCGGCTTTTCACCATGACCCTCCTCGGCGACAGCTACCTGTTCGGTGATGATCTCCTGGCCCTGGGCTTTCTTGGCCACCAGCTTCATCACTCGATCGCGGTAGGTGTCGCGCAGGGTCGACGGATCCCAGGGCGCGGACAGCCCGTCGATCAAGCGGTTGGCCAGGGCCAGCTCGTTTGCTTTCAGCGCCGGCTTGCGCGGCAGCTCGCCCAGGTCTTTCGGGTTCCGGATCTCGTCGGGGTAGAACATGGTCTGCAGGGCGATGACCTCTTCGAACGGGCGCAGACAGACGACATATTCCTTGGTGCGCATGACGAAGCGGCCGATGGCCACGCGCCCGCTCTTGGCCAGCGCCTCACGAAACAGCGCATAGGCGCGCGCCGCCGCGGTCCCGTCGGGGACGACGAAGTACGTTTGATCCCATGACACCGGATCGATCTCGTTCAGCTGGACGAACTGCTCGATTTCGATGGTGCGCGTCTTCTCGGGCGCCGCCGCGGCCAGCTCCTCGTCGCTGAGCACGACGTGCCGGCCCTTGGCCACTTCGAAACCCTTGACGATCTTCTTCCAGGAGATCTCCCGTCCGGACGCCTCGGTCACGCGCTTGAGGCGGATGCGCTGGCCGCTCCCTTCGTCGTACTCGTGAAAGGCGATCCGGTGCGACTTCGTGGCGCCGTGAAGCCTGACCGGAATGTTTACCAGGCCGAAGCTGATCGACCCGCTCCAGATCGGACGCGGCATATCGAAAACATAGGCACTCGTTCGCGCGGGACTAGCCGGCGGTGAAATCGGCTGGTTGTTTCGCTTTGATTCGTAACGTCCCCTGTCGCCAGCTTGTCACCTTGCGAGGGCCGCTGGGCGGCTCGCGGGAGTGGCACTTCCTCCCGCGCAGCGAGCGTCAGCGAACGATCAGCTACAACCCGACGTGGTTCCGCAGTTCACGCACTTGTGGCAACTCCCGTTGGGGATCATGATCGATCCGCATTCCGGGCAAGTCGGCGCGTCGGTGCGGGCGATGAAGCTGTAGTTGCCGTTTCCATTGGTCTTCGGATGGCCGTTGCCGTTTTTGTGGCCATTGGTTTTCGTCGCGTCGATGACCTCCACCTTGGACACCCCTTTGGCGGTGGCGATCACCTCGGCGACGCGCGCCACCTCGGTGCTGGTCTCGGCGGCGCTGGGCGCATCCTCGACGGTGTCGCGCTTGACGAACTTCGTCCCCAGCCAACGGAACAGATAATCCATGATCGAGCTGGCCCGCGGGATCTCTGGATTCTCGGTGTATCCGTACGGTTCAAAGCGTGTGCGCGAGAACTTGTCGACCAGCAAGCGCAGCGGCACTCCGTGCTGCAAGGCCAGCGAGATCGCCGTGGCGAAGCTGTCCATCAGTCCCGAGATGGTCGACCCTTCCTTGGCCATCTTCACGAAGATCTCGCCCGGTTCGCCAGTCTCGTAGAGGCCGACGTGGATATAGCCTTCGTGACCGGCGATGGAGAACTTGTGCGTGAACGACTGCCGCTCGTCGGGCAGCTTCTTGCGCACCGCCGCCGGCGGGCCGTTGGTCACCGCCGGCGCTGCCGCCACCGCTGTGACCGCGCCCTTGGCCAGACCGGGATCGGTACGGCTGGTGGACAGCGGCTGGGTGCGCTTGCACCCGTCGCGGTAGATGGCGATGGCCTTCAGGCCCTGTTTCCACGCTTCCATGTACGCGTCCTGCACGTCCTCGATGGTCGCTTCTGGCGGCAGGTTCACCGTCTTGGAGATGGCGCCCGAGATGAACGGCTGTGCCGCTGCCATCATGCGGATGTGGCCCAGGCCCTGGATCGAGCGGGTGCCATTGGCGGCGCGGAAGGCGCAGTCGAACACCGGCAGGTGTTCATCCTTCAAACCCGGTGCGCCTTCGATGGTCTCCTCGGTGTCGACGTAGTCGGCGATGGCCTTCACCTGGTCTTCGTTGTAGCCGAGCTTTTCCAGCGCCTCGCACAGCGTGTTGTTGACGATCTTGATCATGCCGCCGCCAACCAAGCGCTTGTACTTGATGAGCGCGATGTCCGGTTCGATGCCGGTGGTGTCGCAGTCCATCATGAAGCCGATGGTGCCGGTGGGCGCCAGAACCGTGGCCTGGCCGTTGCGGAAGCCGTGCTCGCTGCCGACGGCGATGGCATCGTCCCACGAGTGTCGCGCGCCTTCCATCATGTCCAAAGGCACGTATGTCGAGTCGATCTTGTCGACCTGGTGGCGATGCTTCTTCATCACGCGCAGGAACGGCTCCTCGTTTTCGGGGTAACCGTCGAACGGTCCGGTCACCTCGCGCGAGATGACCGCGCTGGTGCGGTAGGCCCAGCCGGTCATGATGGCGGTGATCGCGCCGGCGTAGGCACGCGCTCCCGCGCTGTCGTAGGGCAGGCCGCGCGACATCAGCAACGCGCCCAGGTTGGCGTAGCCAAGCCCAAGCGGCCGGAAGCGGAACGAGTTGTCGCGGATTCGCTCGGTCGGGTATTCGGCGTTACCGACGATGATCTCCTGCGCGATGATGGTCGTCTCGATGGCCCGCTTGAAGGAATCGACGTCGAACTCGCTGTCGATGGGATTGGCGGTCGCGGTCACGAACTTGCGCAGGTTCAGCGAGGCCAGGTTGCACGCCGAATCGTCCAGGTACATGTACTCGGAGCACGGGTTCGACGCGTTGATACGCGCGGTATTGGCCGAGGTGTGCCAACCGTTGATCGTGGTGTCGAACTGCAGGCCGGGATCGCCGCACTGCCAGGCCGCCTCGCCGATCCAGCGCCAGATATCGCGGGCCTTGAAAGTGTCAACCGGTCGGCCGTCGCGCACGGCGCGGGTGGAGAAGTCGCGATCTTTTTGTACCGCCTCCATGAAGTCGTCGGTGACGCGCACCGAGTTGTTCGAGTTCTGGAAGAAGATCGACTTGTACGCCTCGCCGTCGAACGAACCGTCATAGCCGGCATCGATCAGCGTCCAGGCTTTCTTTTCTTCCTTGGCCTTGCACCAGATGTACTCCTCGATGTCGGGGTGATCGACGTTGAGGATGACCATCTTGGCGGCACGGCGGGTCTTGCCGCCCGACTTGATGACGCCGGCGAAGGCGTCGAAGCCGCGCATGAAGCTGACCGGGCCGGACGCGGTGCCGCCGCCGACCAACAGCTCTCGCGAACTGCGGATGGGCGACAGGTTGGTGCCGGTGCCCGAGCCGTACTTGAACAGCATGCCTTCGGTCTTGGCCAGCGTGAGGATCGACCCCATGGTGTCCTCGACGCTGTTGATAAAGCAGGCCGAGCACTGCGGACGCAGCTCGGAGCCGACGTTGAACCAGACCGGCGAGTTGAACGCCATCTTCTGCTCGACCAAGAGGTGCTTGAGCTCGGCGTTGAACACCCGCGCCGATTCTTCGTTGGCGAAGTAGCCGTCCTTGCGGCCCCAGTCGGTGATGGTGTTGGCCACGCGGGAGATGAGCTGGCGCACGGAGCGCTCGCGCTCGGGCGTGCCGACGGTGCCGCGGAAGTATTTCTGCACCACCACGTTGGTGGCAGTCTGGCTCCACGACTTGGGGACCTCGACGTCGCGCTGCTCGAAGACGGTCTTGCCATTTTCGCCGGTGATGGCAGCGGTGCGCAGTTCCCAGTCGACATTGGTGAAGCCGTCATCGCCCGGCTTGGTGAAATAGCGGAGGATCTCGAGCCCCGGGCCCGCGGAGGCCTTGCGCGTTTTTGCTTTGCCTGGACTGTTCTTTAGTTCAGTCTTTGCGTCTGTCCGGATGGAACTCTCCCGGGCATTTTCGCGGGCGCCCTCACGAATGAGACCATTGGCATCGGTCTGATGGCGGGCATTCCGGTTCTTGCGGACATCCTGTTTTTCAAGCATGCGCTCTCCCTCCCCGAAGACCTGCGGGCAACATTGCCGCAGTGACGATAAGCCAGAGTTTTCGCCGGAAAGCAACTATATATCGTGGCCTACCTTGGCGTACCCACAACCCATTGTGTTGATAGCGCAGTGGATGACCAGTGGACAAGCTGTGGACGGCCACCCGAAACCGCGCGGCGATTGCCGGGTTATGGGCAGACTAGAATTGTCCACCGCAGCGGTTTTGAATGCAAGTACTTTGCGTGGCATGTGTTGTCACGTATGGTCACTAGCCCGCGGGCCGGTTCTTTGCCAATGCGCTCAATTTTGAGATGCTGTGTCGCCCGCTCCCGCGTCGTTCTTTCGTCACCCGCCCATGCCCATTCGCTTCACTTTTATCGCCGCCGCTGTTCTGGTCGGGGCGGTCGCCTGCGTGGGTCCTGGTCCCGAGACGACCGGTCGCACACAGCAACGGCTGGACGTCTGTGCCGTCTCGATGGACGGCACGCTGTGCGACGATGGAAAGATCTGCACGACCATGGACGTCTGCAAGAGCGGCGTCTGCGTCGGCACCACGATCGCCGACGGCACGCACTGCACGAACGGCGACGTTTGCGAGATTCACGACAGCGCCGTCTGCATGAGCGGCAAATGTCTCGGCACGCCTGCCCCGGACGGCTATCCCTGCCTGGACGACGATCCGTGCACTGATCCGGACACCTGCCACAGCGGCAAGTGCATTCCTGGCCCGCCCAAGGTATGCAGCGACGGAAACATCTGCACCATCGATTCGTGCGTGACCGGCAAAGGCTGTCTCTTTTCGCCCATTCCTGAATGCACGGGCGACGCCGCCGACGGTCCAGTCGATGCCGACGGCGGCGACGCCAGCGACGCCGCCGACGCGGTGATCAACCCGATCGACACCATGTCGATGGACATGCTGGCGGCGGACAAGCCGGCAATGGACGAGACCGGCGCGGACCTGTCCTTGCCCGAGACCGGCGACGTCGGCGATGGTCCTTCAGTCGAGGTGGCGGGCGACGCCGCCGTGGATCTACCGGGCGACGGCGTCTCCGATCAGGTCGTCGATGCCCCGGAGATCAAAGACGCGGCGCTGGATCAGCCCCTCGACGGCGGTGGCGACGCCTCGGACGATCAGGGAGAGACGCCGCCTGACCTGCGCGCGCGCGGCGGGGCGTGCGTTTGTTCGGCCGGCGATGGAGCCGCTGGGCCGGGATGGTGGCTATTCGGCCCAATGTTGGCACTGGGCTGTCGCCGCCGCCGCGCCGTTCGCTAAGAACACCGTCGTCAGTCCGGAGTCCGGACGCCCCAATGCAAAAATTGGAGGCGGACGCCGCACACGACTAGGATCGGCCGGTGCTACGCATCCTGGGCGTTTCGGTTCGAATGGGCGAGGCCATGGTGCTGGACGAGGTGGCCCTGCAGGCCCGCGCCGGCGAGCTGGTGGTGGTGGAAGGCGGGCGGGGCGCCGGCAAGACCACACTGCTGCAGGTAGCGGCCACGCTGCGCTGGCCGGATGCCGGCGAGGTCTGGGTGGCCGGTCGTGACGTCCTGGCCTTGCAACGCGCATCGCTGCCCTACGTGCGTCGCAACGTCGGCTATTTTTCGGCCGGCGTTCCCCTGCTGCAAGGAATGACCGCCCTCGAAAACGTCATGCTGGCGCTGGGCGCGCGCGGCGCTGATCCTGCGCGCGCGCGCGAGCTGGGCATGCGGGCGCTGGGCCGCGTGGGCGCGCTGGGCGCGGCTACCCGCCGCGTAGAATCACTCTCCACCGCCGAGTGTCGTCTATGCGGCGTGGCGCGCGCGCTGGCCGGTGCGCCGTCGCTGATCTTGCTCGACGATCCGTCGGCGGGACTGGCCGCCAGCGACACAGGCGCGGTGCTGTCGGCGTTACTGGGTGCGGTCGAGGCCGGTGCGGCGGCGTTGTGCGTGTCTGCCGACGGTTCGTTCGTGGCGGCCGCGGTGCGGGCCGGGGCGCGGCGGGTGCGGCTGGAAGCGGGGCGCGTCCTGGTTGGCGGCGGGCCGGTGGGCGTGGTCGGGACGCGCCGACCGGACACCGACAGCGACGGCGCGCGGGTCGAGACGCGCCGGTGACGGCGGTTTGGATCCTGCGCCGGACGGTTCTGGAGCTGCGCCGGCAACGCTGGTCGCTGGCGGCGCTGGCCGCCGCTGTCGCGCTGGCCACGATGCTGGGCGCTGGTTATCGCTTGGGCGCGTCGCCGCTGCGGATCGATCGGGCCGCCATTACGAAGAGCGGTGGCCCGCCGGCCCAGGTCATCGCCTATCTGCGCGAGGACCTTGATGGCGGCGCCACGCACCGGCTGCGCGACGTGCTGACCCGGTTACCGGGCGTGCAGCAGGTGGCGCTGGTCAGTGGGGAAGACGCGCTCGGCAAGCTGCGCCGCCAGCTGGGCGAGCGCGGGCGGCTGCTGGAGGACGCCGACGACGGTCTTTTGCCGGCGTCGCTGGAGGTGTGGCTGTCCGCGGGCGGCGATCCGGTCACCCGGGCCCACCAACTGGCCTGGCGCCTGGCGCGTCTAGACGGGATCGTCGACGCCGACGTCATCGACGCCCGCGATGAGGAGCGCGTGACCGGCTGGGCGGAGGCGGCTGCCGGCGGACGGATTCTGTTGCTGGCGACGGTGGCGCTGGGCGCTTCGGTGATTTTGATCGGTGGCGTGCTGGTCGGACGGCGGCGCCAGCGCGACGAACTGCGGGTTTTGCTGACACTGGGCTTCACCCGGGCGGCGTTGCTGGCGCCGGTGCTGCTCCTGGCCACTGCAGCAGCCGTGACGGGCAGCGGTTTTGGCCTGGTCGTCGCCGGGCTGGCGCGCCGGTTCGGATCGGCGTGGCTGCCTTTGGGCACCGCGCTGACGGTCGGAGACGGGTTTCTTGCCTTGCTGGCGGCGGCGGTTCTGGGCCTGGCGGCTGGCCTGGTGCGGGGGCTGGCCCCCAATGTGATCGATGCGCGGTGAGCGTCGAGGCCGGACGGCGACGGTTGTTTTGCTGATGATGGCTGCGTCTGGTTTTTTGGCCCCCGTGGCGAGTGCCGGGCCGCCAGCTGGCGCCGCCGATGCACCTGAAAGCGATGCGCCGCCGCCGCTGCGCGACACGCTGGGCATTCGCGAAATGATCTTGGTGAACCAGGTTGGTTTCGCCCGCGGAACCGCCCACTGGCGCGCCCGCGAGCTTTACCGTTTGTTGAAAAATCCGGTGCGCGAGGACGGCCGGCCTCTGGCGCCGAGCGATCGGGCGCGCGCGGTGGTGGCCAGTTTGAACGCGCTCAAGCGCGACCGGCAAGAGCAGGCCGCGCTGGTGCGCGAGCTGGATGCCGTGCGGGTCGAACGTTCAGCCGTCGCCCGCGTGGCGCCCGCTGGCCAGGACGAACCCGCTGCAGCCGGGTCTTCGTCGCCGGCGCCGCCGCCGGCATTCGTGGCGCCCGTCGAGGGCGTGGTGGTTTCGCCGTTCGGTCCGTCACGTGATGCCACCAGTGGGGTGTGGCTTTTTCATCCCGGCTTGCGCTGGCGCGTGCACGCTGGCGAAGCGGTGCGCGCGCCCGAGGCCGGCGTGGTCCAGCGCGTGGCCGACGCCGACGGCGGGCGGGCGATTGTCATTCGGCACGCCGGCAACTGGATCAGCATCGTCGGCGGTCTCCGCGACGCCTCCGCCAGCGTCGGCCAGTCGGTGACCCGCGGCCAGGTGGTGGGCCATGCCGCCGGCAATTCCAGCGAGCCGGAAGGCGTCACCCTGGAGCTCTGGCACCGCCGCGCGGCCGTCGATCCGGCCTCCGTTCTGCGCCGCTGACGCGACCGGCCTTTGAAGACGATTTCAGCGTCGCCCTGCCGCCGTTCTCGCCTCTGTCGCGCGCATCCCGTAAAATCGACCTTCGCCGTTTTCCCTGGGAGGTCTTCATCCATGCCGGTTCCCTCTTCCCGTCGTCGCGCTTCGTTTGGAAGGTGGGGCACGCGCACGGCGCTGTGCTTTACGCTGGTGGTGGTGTCGTTCCTGACCGGGCTCATTTTCGCCCGCCCGTCACTGGCGGGGCGGTTCAACCCGTACCAGAAGCTCGGCATCTTTTCGAAGGTGCTTTCGTACATAGAAACCCAGTACGTCGAGGACATCTCGGAGACCGATCTCATGTACGGGGCGGCGCGCGGGCTGACCGATGTGCTGGACCCGCACTCGCGCTTCATGGACCCGGACGAGTACGACAAGCTGAAGAAAGAGACGGAGGGCAACGAAGAGGTCAACGGCATCGGCATCGACGTCGAGAAGCGGAAGAATCGTCTGGTGATCATCGCGCCCATCGAAGGCTCGGCGGCGGCCAAGGCGGGCATCGAACCCGGCGACATCATCAAGCGCGTCGACGGCACAGACGTCGGCTCGCTGGAGTTCGACGACGCGGTAGCGCGCATGCAAGGCCCGCCTGGCAGCGAGGTGGTGCTGGTCATCGAACGCCACAGCCGCGAGCTGACGTTCCGCTTGCATCGCCAGCGTTATGAGCTCAAGCCCGTCGAGGGGCATCTGATCGAAAACGGCCTCGGTTACATCAAGATTCGCATCTTCGCCTCCAACACCGATGCCATGGTCGGCGACCTTTTGGAGCAGATGACCGGCAAGGGCCAGGGGCTGCGCGGATTGATCCTGGACATGCGGCGCAACCCGGGCGGCTTGCTGGATCAAGGCGTCCGCGTGGCCGATCGGTTTATCGCCGATGGTCTCCTGGTGAAGACCGTCGGCAAGGGCGGCCGGGTGATGGACGAGGCGCGGGCCCATTCGCGCGGGACGTTCCTGGGTTTTCCGATGGTGGTGCTGGTCGACGGAGCGACGGCGTCGGCGGCGGAGATCGTGGCCGGCGCGCTGCAGGACCACGGCCGCGGCGTCATCATGGGCACGCAGACGTTCGGCAAGGGATCGGTGCAGACGCTGATCGATCTCGATGGCTGCGGGCCGAAGCCGTGCGGCTTGAAGATCACCATGGCCCGCTACTACACGCCGTCGGGGCGATCGATCCAGGGGCAGGGGATCACGCCGGACGTGGTGGTCGAGGCGACGGCGCCGCAGCCGCAGCCCGGCGACGAGGACATGCCGCGCGAGCGCGATCTGCAAAAACGCCTGCGCAACGAACAGGGCGAGAAGACAGCCGAGAGCAAACGCCTGGACGACTATCAATTGCAGATGTCCCTGGACTATCTGCGCTCGTGGTCGGTCTTCGCCAAGCAGGCGACGAAGAAGTAAGCGCGGTTGATTTCGACGACGATCTGGGCTCTGCTGACCGCTTCATGTTCGCGCGAGGCCGGGCGACCGCCGACGCGCCAGGAGGACCGTCGATGAGCGCAGGAATGCCCCCCTCAGGAATGGACGAGTACCAGCGGCTATTGGTGCAGCGAGCGGCGCAGCAGCGGCGCAACCGGTTGCTGGTCGGAGCGGTGGTGGTGCTGGCGGTGGGCGTGGGCGCGTTCCGGATGATTCAGGATCGCAAGGCCAAGAGCCTGGCCCAGGAAAAGCTGGAGTTCGGCGAGCGGTTCGTCGACCTGGACAAGAACGAGACCGGCCCGTTCTGGAACTGCATCACCTCCAGCGAGGTCGACGTCGGCATGTTCCAGAGCACCGACCAGATTCAAAAGCGCGTCGAATCGGCGTACTTTACCCAGCAGAAGACATTTTCCGAACACCTGACCACCGAGTGCGTGCCGAAGATCGAACGCGCTCGTCAGGCGGTCAGCGGTTTGGCCAGCACCGCGCCGGCTGAATTCAAAGAGGCGATCGACAAGTACGCGGCGTCGCTGCCGCACCTGCAGTCCGGGATCGAGACCTACGCCGAGAAGATCAAGGGCCGCGGGCAGACCAAGGACATCGACCAGCTGATCCAGGACACCGGCAACGCCTTCCATAGCAGCCAGTTGCCGACGGCGGAGGGCCTGGCCTTCGAGAAGTTTCTCTACTGCGCGATCCCGGGCATCGACAAGATGAACGACGCCCAGGCCATCCTCGAGTTCCTGGCCGACACTTGCTACCACAAGGACGCGGTGGGGTTCATGAACGGCGTGCGCGAAAAGTGCGGGCCGCTTATCAGCAACGTCAACAAGGACGCCAAGGTGGCGGCGTCGAAGACGTGGAAAACGACGATGAAGAAGTTCTACGAGGAAGACGCCCGGCAGCTGCGCGCCTGGGAAGATTGCGCGCGCAAATCGCGCAAGGGCAAGAAGGTGCAAGACCTGGAAGATTTTTTGGTCGCCGCCGGCGAGTACGTCGAGGCGCGCATCGGTGTGGTGCAGGCGGTGAAGGCGGCGGCGGCGCAGGCGGCGGGCGGCAGCGCTAGCGCGTCGAGCGCCGGAAAGTAAACGCCTGGGGCAAGAGCGCGCCCAGGGTGTGCGTGACGGTGGCGGCGCCGCGCGGGCCGGCCAGATAAACGGCGGTGTCAGCGCGGCCGCGCTCGGCCAGGACCTGGCGGCAGGCGCCGCACGGGCTGGCCGGTGGGCGCGCCTCGGTGACCACGGCGATGGCGCGGATGGCACGCGCGCCGGCAGCCAGCGCAGCGGCGACGGCGTTGCGTTCGGCACAGACAGTCAGGCCGTAAGAAGCGTTCTCGACGTTGCAGCCGACGTGAATGCGGCCGGCGTCATCGACGACCGCGGCGCCGACGCGAAAATGCGAGTACGGCGCGTGGGCGTGGCGTCGCACGGCGCGGGCGGCGTGCAGCAGGGCGGCGGGCGGTGGCGGTGGCCGCTGTTTCACGCCGACTTTCGCGGCGGCAGCGTGGCGATGATGCCGGTGACCAGATCGGCCAGCACCTCGGAGCCGGCGTTGGCGGCGCGCGTGACGTCCTCGTGGCGTAACGGCTCGCGCGAGACGCCGGCGGCGTGGTTGGCCACCAGCGACAGGCCCAGGATAGAAAGGCCGGCGTGGCGCGCGGCGATCACCTCGTGCACGGTGGACATGCCGACCACGCCCGCGCCCAGCGTGCGCAACATCCGCACCTCGGCCGGCGTTTCATACGACGGGCCGGCCATGCCGGCGTACACCGCCTCGCGCAGCGGGCGGCCCAGGACCGCGGGCGCAGCAGCGGCGGCCAGCGCCCGCAGCGACGGGGTATAGGCGTCGGTCATGTCCACGAAACGCGGCCCCAGCCGTTCGTCATTGGTGCCGGTCAGCGGCGAGATCCCGGTGAGGTTGACGTGATCGGCGATGCCGACGATCTCGCCGGGCTGAAACACCGGATCGATCCCGCCCGAAGCGTTGGTGACGATCAGCGTGCTCACGCCCAGCGCCGCCGCCACTCGCACGCCGAAGCCGACCTCGCAAGCCGAATACCCTTCGTAGCCGTGGACGCGCCCACACAGAAGCAGCGTCTTGCGCTGGGCGATCTGACCGCACATCAAGCGTCCCGGGTGACCGGCCACGGTGGTCTCGGGAAATCCGGGCAACGCCGCGTAGGGGATCTCTCGCGCGGCGTGCAGGCGGCGGGCCACGCCGCCGAGGCCGCTGCCCAGCACCACCGCCACCTCGGCGCCGAAAGCGTCGATGTGCTCGGCGGCCGCGCGCGCGGCTGCGGAGACCTGTTCGTGCAGGGTGGCCGCCAACTTCATGGTCTGGCGCTACCGTAGCGCAATCAGGCGAGCCTCTCCAGCACCAGGCGCGCCGTCCGCGGCGGCGGCCCGTGGTCGTCATCGACGGTGATGGCCTGCACCAGCAGCGGTCGGGCGGCGTTCCAGCGAGCATCGTCATTGTAGTGCACGGTGGCGATGGGCTGGCCGCGCGCGACCGAGGCGCCTTGCTTGACGTGGAAGGTGACGCCCACGCCGGGATCGACGCGATCTTCTTTGCGCTGGCGGCCCGCGCCCAGCAGCGTGGCGGCGCGGCCGATGAGGCCAGCGTCCAGGCGAACCAGGCGGCCGGCGCGCGGTGCTTTCCAAAGGTGGTGGTGGTGCGCCGTCGGCAGGCGGGCCGGATCGTCGATCACCCGCGGATCGCCGCCTTGCAGTTGCACGCAGCGCCGAAGTCGATCAAGCCCCGCGCCCGAGGCGATGGCCGCCTTGATGCGGGCGCCGCCGTCGGCGAGATCGCGCGCCACTTTGCCCTGCACCAGCATCTCGGCGCCCAGCCGGATGGTCAACGCGCGCGTGTCGGGCGGGCCGGCGCCGCGGAGGATCTCGATCGCCTCGGCGATCTCGCTGGCGTTGCCCACCTCGCGGCCAAGCGGCTCGTCCATCGCGGTCAGCAAGGCGATCACCGACAGGCCGGCGCGTCGCCCGAGATCGATCAGCGTGCGCGCCAGCAAGCGGGCGTTGGCCCGCGACGGCAGGAACGCGCCGCGGCCGACCTTGACGTCCATGATCAGCGCGTCGGTCCCTTCGGCGATCTTCTTCGAGAGAATCGACGAAGCGATGAGTGGGATCGATTCCACCGTCGCGGTGGCGTCGCGCAGGGCATAGAGCAAGCGATCGGCCGGCACCAGGCGCTGGCTCTGGCCGGCCAGCACCAGGCCGGTTGCGCGCAGCACGCGCCGGAAGGCGGCCGGTTCCAGATCCGTGCGCATGCCGGGAATGGCTTCCAGCTTGTCGAGCGTTCCGCCGGTGTGGCCCAGGGCGCGGCCGGCCATCATCGGCACCGGCACGCCGCAGGCGGCGACCAGCGGCCCAAGGCAGATCGAGATCTTGTCGCCCACGCCGCCGGTTGAGTGCTTGTCCACCTTGCGTCCGGCAATGTCATCGAGGCGTAGGCGATCGCCCGAGGCGATCATGGCGTCCATCCAGGTGGCCAGCTCGCGCGGCGACAAGCCGCGCCAGACGATGGCCATCAGCAACGCGGAGATTTGATAATCGGGGATGGCGCCGGCGACGGCGCCGTTGATGATCGCGCGCAGGGCATCGTCGGGCAGCTCGCCGCCGTCGCGCTTGCAGGCGATCCAGCCGGGGACCGGCAGCGGCGCTTTTTTTGATCGCGTGCTCACGGCAGGATCTGGGCGAGGAAGCTTTGCCCGCGGCGGAGGGCTGGCAAATCCAACCCATCGGCGATGGTTTGTCCGAGGTCGCAGAAGGACGCGCGCACGCCCAGGTTCACCGCGCCCACGCCGGGGCCGAAGGCCAGCAAGGGGACGCGCTCGCGGGTGTGGTCGGTGCCGGGCGTGGTGGGATCGTTGCCGTGGTCGGCGGTGATGAAGACGACGTCGCCGGGTTGCAGGCGCGCGTGCAGCGACGGCAGCCAGTCGTCGAACTGGCACAGCGCCGCCGCGAAACCCGGGCAGTCGTTGCGGTGCCCGTACACCATGTCGAAGTCGACCAGGTTGACGAACAGCAACCCGCGCCCGAGGCGCGGCAATGCGTCCAGCGTCAGGGCCAGGCCGTCGTCGTTGCCTTGGCTGTGAATCGACTGGGTGATGCCGCGGCCGCCGAAGATGTCGCTGATTTTTCCCACCCCGACCACGTCCAGGCCGGCGCCGGCGATGGCGTCGCAAAGGGTCGCCTCGGGCGGCAGCCGCGCGTAATCGCGGCGGTTGTAGGTGCGCGAAAATTTCCCCGGCACGCCGACGAACGGCCGGGCGATCACCCGGCCGATGCGATAGCCGTCGGCGACGGCGCGCGCCTTTTCGCAGATCGCGTACAGCTCGGGCAGCGGCACCACGCTTTCGTGGGCGGCAAGTTGCAACACGGAGTCCGCCGACGTGTAGAGGATCAACTTGCCAGTGGCGACGTGCTCGGCGCCCAGTTCTTCGATGATCGCCGTGCCCGATGCCGTCTTGTTGCCCAGCAGGCCGCGCCCGCTGGCCCCCACCAGCGCGTCGGTGATTGCCGACGGAAACCCCTGCGGAAACGTTGGCATCGCCTGCGTCGTCACCACCCCCGCCATCTCCCAGTGCCCGGTGATGGTGTCCTTGCCAGCCGACGCTTCGTTCATCACGCCGTAGGCGCCGGTCGCGGCGCCCGTCGGCACGCCGTCGATCGCCGTTGTCTGCCCGAGGCCCAGCGCCGCCAGATTCGGCAGCGAAAGGCCGCCCAGGCGCCGCGCGAGGTTGCCGAGCGTGTCGGCCCCCGCATCGCCGTACGCCGCCGCGTCGTCGGCGTGGCCACAGCCGACGCCGTCGGCTACCAGGATGATCGCGCGTTGGATGGAGGGAGGTCGCACGCGCCTAGTTTGCCTGAAAATGCGACGCCGCGGTTCTGGCGCCCTCATCCGCCGCCGGGCCGGGCCCCTTAGTATTCGGGCTCGTCGGCGTGGTTTTCGAACTTGGTGTACTCCTTGATGAAGGTCAGCTTGACGGCGCCGGTGGCGCCATTGCGGTGCTTGCCGATGATGATCTCGGCGGTCGCCGTCGGGCCAGCCTCGGGCGCGTCGGACTGCATGTCTTCGCGGTGGATGAACAAGATAAGGTCGGCGTCCTGTTCGATGGCGCCGGATTCGCGCAGGTCGGACAGCTTGGGCTTGCCCTCGCGTTTCTCCACCTCGCGGTTCAGCTGCGAGACGGCGATGATCGGGATCTTCAGATCCTTGGCCAGCGCCTTCAGCCCGCGCGAGATCTCGGCGATCTCCTGCTGGCGGTTCTCGTCGCGCTTGCCGGTTGACCCGCGCGCCAGCTGCAAATAGTCGACGACGATCAACCCCAGCGGCGGCTGCGGCGGCCGCCCGTCGACGGATTCGCCGGCGGGAAAATACTTGGGGTCGCCGCGGAAGCGCCGCGCCTTGGCCCGGATCTCCATGATGGAGATCGCCGACGAATCGTCGATCAGGATCGGCGCTTCGGCCAGGCGGCCGCTGGCGGGGTGGATCTTGTTTTTCCAGTCGGAGTACTCAAGAAAGCCGCGCTTGATGCGCGACGAATCGATGCGCGCCTCGCCGGCCAGCATGCGCTCCATCAGTTCGTACTTGGACATTTCCAGCGAGAAGATCAGCACCGGGATCTTCTTCATCGCGGCGTTGACGGCGACGTTGACCGCCCACGACGTCTTGCCGCCGCCGGGGCGGGCGGCGACGATGATCAGGTTTTCGCGCTGCAGTCCGGCGGTGTACTCGTCCAGCTTGGTGAAACCGGTGGGGACGCCTGTCACGGCCTTTCTTTCGGCCGCCCGCACTTCAATGTTGTGCAGAACCTCTTCCATCATCTCGCTGGCCGCCGAGTAACTTTCGCGCCGGTTCTGCTGCGCGACCTTGAAGACCCTGGTCTCGGCCTCGTCCAGGAACAGCTCGAAGTCGCCGAAATCGGCGTAGGCGCTGGACTGGATCTCGGCGCAGGCGGCGATCAGCCGGCGCAGCGTGGCCTTCTCCTTCACCAGCCGGGCGTAGTGCGGGATGTTCTCGGCGGTGGGGACGGCGTTGGCCAGGGTCAGGAGATACGTCTCGCCGCCTTCCAGGCGCGGCAGCATCCCGCGCGTCTTCAGCTCGTCGGCGACGGCGATGACGTCCAGGGGGTGCCGGCGGCGGTCCAGCTCCAGCATCGCTTCGAAGATCTCGCGGTGGGCGGGCAGGAAGAAATCGTCGACCTGCAACGTTGTGGCGACGTCGTCGAAAGCCGCCGGCTTGACCAGCACGCCGCCCAGCACGGACTTCTCGGCGTCCAGGTTGTGCGGCGGGGTCCGTGCCGATGGCGCGATCGATGAGCTAGCAAGCTCGAGCATGGCGAACCCGAAAGCTTAAACGACGGGTTCGCGCTTTACTCCCTTGTTTCGCCGGACGCTTGGTGGCGCTCCGAAAATACTTGTCCCCCGTGTACCAACAGACTTATCCACAGCCGCGGCCGCCGGTGTCACAGCCCTATGTAGGCGCGGCAACAATAAGGGCGACCAGTCTTGGCTGGTCGCCCTTATTGTTGCCGCTTTCCTGAGGCGCGGCTTGACCGCGCCAGAGCGCTTTACGATTCCTTCTTGACCACCCAGACCTTGATCTTGGCCTGGACGCCGCGGCCCAGCTTGATCGGGATCTCCGTCAGGCCCAGGGCGCGGATCGGTTCGTCGAGGTGGATCTTCTTCGAATCGACGGTGACGCCTTGCTGCTGCAGCGCCTCGGCGATGTCGCGGCTGGTGACCGAGCCGAACAGCTTGTCCTCCTCGCCGACGGCGCGGGCGATCGAGACCGTCACCTGCGACAGGCGATCGGCCTCGGCCTGCGTTTCCTTGGCCAGCTTGGCCGTGCGGGCGGCGATGATCTTCTTCTCGTGCGCGACGCGGGCGATGTCGCCGGCGGTGGCCAGCACCGCCAACCCGCGCGGCAAAAGATAGTTGCGCCCGTAACCGGTGCGAACGTTGACCACCTCGCCGGACTTCCCCAGGTTGTCCAGGTCTTCCTTGAGAATGATTTGCATGGCCTAGTTCCCCGTCACCGCGAACGGCATCAGCGCGATCATGCGGGCGCGATTCACCGAGACGGCGATGTCGCGCTGGTGCTTGGCGCAGTTGCCGGAGATCCGCCGCGGCACCAGCTTGCCGCGATCGGTGATGAAGTACTTCAGCAGACCAGCGTCCTTGTAATCGATCTTGAGGTTCTCGTCGCCGCAGAACTTGCACTGCTTGCGGCGTCCCATTGATCGTTTTTTCGGCGCGTCGCGATCGCCGTCGCCCCGGTCTCCTCGTTCTTCTCGATCCATGGCCATGACTAGTCCTCCCCCCGGGTGCGAACGGGTTCATCGACGGCGCCGAACACCGCCTCTTCAAAGTCGAACGCACCTTCTTCTTCGTCGCCGAAGACAGCGCGCAGGTTGGCCTGGCCGGTGGCGATCTCTTCCTCGTCGGGACCTGGTGTCGCCGCCTTGGTGAAGGCTTCCTCGTTGAAGTCGGAGGCGCGCACCGCCGGGTCGACGTTCTCCGCCATCTTCACCGAGTAATAACGAATGACCGAATCGGTCAGGCGCAGGTTGCGCTCCAGCTCTTCGACCAGCCCGGCGGTGCCGAGGTACGAGAAGAAGAGATAGACGCCCTTCATCTGCTTTTGAACTTCATAGGCCAGCTTCCGCTTGCCCCAGTTCTCGACCTTCAGCAGCTTGCCGCCGCCGGCTTCGATCACCGAGCGGGCCTTGGTGTTCACCTGGCCGATGACGTCGGTGGTGCTCTCCGGCCGCAATATATAGATGGTTTCGTACTCGCGTTTCCGGCCGGGGATGTCCCGACTGGAGCCCAGTCTCATTTGTGCCATGTCTGTTTCTCCCTATGGACGTTGGTCCCGTGTCGCCACGGGCAAGGAGAGGAGGCGGCTCGTGACCATCACGCGTCGTCCTCCACTGTCTTGTTGCCTTTGCTCTTGGTGTTGAACTTGTTCATCGCCGCGGTCAGACCCTGCGCGATGATCGCCTCGACGGCGTTGGCCGCGGTGATGCGCAGGTCGAGCAGATCTTTCTGTTCGGCGCGCGAAAAATCCTTCAGCACGTGGTCGGCGGCGTCGTGCCCGCCGGTCGGCCGCCCCACGCCGAACCGCACGCGGCGAAAATCCGGGCCCAGCTCGGCGATCAACGAACGCACGCCGTTGTTGCCGCCGTGGCCGCCGCCGGCGCCCAGCTTCAGGCGGCCAAACGGCAGATCCAGATCGTCGTGGATGACGACGGTGTTTTCTACCGGCACCTTCCAGAACTTGGCCACGCGCGCTGTCGCCTGACCGCTGACGTTCATGAATTCCATCGGCTTGCAAAGAAGGATGCGTTCGCCGCCCAGCGTGGCCTCGCCTACCGCGGCGCCGAACTTGGCCCGCAAGGGCGTCGATTCGGCGCGCGCCGCCAGCTCGTCCAGCACCTGAAAGCCGATGTTGTGGCGATTGCCGGCGTATTCGGCGCCTGGATTGCCGAGACCAACCACCAGCCACATGAGCGGACTTTACGGGAGGGCTGTCGCGACTTACTTCCCCTTCTTTTCTCCCTCTTTTTTGCCAGCCGCGGGGGCCGCCCCGGCCGCCGCGCCGCCTCCCTTGGCGGCGCCTTCGCCGCCTGCCGCCGGAGCCGCGCCGGCCGCCGCGCCCTCGGCGGGAACCGCACCCTCGACAGGCGCCGCTTCTGCCTCCAGCTTCTCGGCCTTCGGCGCCACCACCGAGGCGATGGCTTCCTTGGGATCGAGCAGCGCGCGCACGCCGGCGCCCAGCTTGAGATCGCTGACGTGCAGGGCGTGCCCGATCTCCAGGATGGTGACGTCTGCTTCCAGCTTGGTCGGGATGGCCGCCGGCTTCGCCGCGATGGCGATGGCGTGCATGCTCTGGTGCAGTTGGCCGCCGTTGGTCACGCCGACCGCCTTGCCGGTCAGCAGCAGCGGCACCGTCACGTGAACCTCTTCGTCCAGGCTGACGCGCAGGAAGTCGACGTGGACCAGGCGGCGAGACAGCGGATCGATCTGCGCGTCGCGAATCATCGCCGTGACCTCTTCGCTCTTGCCGCTGCCCGAGACGGTCAGCGCGAACACGGTGTTGCGCCGTTTCTCCTTGTCCAGCGACTGCACCAGCGTCTTTTCGTCGAACGACACCGGCAGCGGCTCGGCCTTGTGGCCGTAAAGCACGCCTGGCACCTTGCCGCCGGCGCGCACCTTGCGCGCCCCGCCCTTGCCCGACTGACCGCGAAGCTCGACGCTGACCTTTGCAAAATCCATGACTTGGTTCCTTTGATTCCTGGTGACGGTTGGCTGCCTAGATGAAAAGCGAGCTGATCGAATCGCCGTGGTGGATGCGCTTGACCGCTTCCCCCAGGATGCGCGCCACCGACAGCACCTTGACCTTGCCCGAAGCCAGAATCTCGGGCCGCGCCGGGACGGTGTCGGTCATGATCAGCTCTTCCAGCGGCGAGGCCATGATGCGCTCGATGGCCGGGTGCGAGAGCACCCCGTGCGTCGAGCAGGCGAACACCGCGCGCGCGCCCTGTTCTTTGATGGCCTGCGCCGCCGCGCACAGCGTGCCGGCAGTATCGACCATGTCGTCGACGATGATGGCGTCACGGCCCTTGACGTCGCCGATGATGTTCACCACCTCGCTGACGTTGGGCGCCGGCCTCCGCTTGTCGATGATGGCCAGGCTGGTGCCCAGGCGCTTCGAATACGCCCGCGCCCGTTCCACGCCGCCAGCATCCGGCGAGACGATCACCGCCTCCGACGTGAAGCGCGTGCGCAGGTAGTCCATCAGCACTGGCATCCCATACAGATGATCGACCGGGATATTGAAGAAGCCCTGGATCTGGCCGGCGTGCAGGTCAATGGAGAGGACGCGATCGACGCCGGCGGCAGTGAGCAGGTCCGCCACCAGCCGCGCCGAGATGGGCGTGCGGGGCTTGCTCTTGCGGTCCTGGCGGGCGTAACCGAAGTAAGGAATCACCGCGATGATGGACCCGGCCGAGGCGCGCTTGAGCGCGTCGATCATGACCAGCAGTTCCATCAGGTTGTCGTTCACCGGGGCGCAGGTTGGCTGCACCACGAAGCAGTTCACCCCGCGTACGTTCTCGTTGATCTCGACATAGATCTCGCCGTCGGCAAAGCGGGTCACCTCGGCGTTGCCGAGCGGCGTCTCGACGTAACGACAGATCGCCGAGGCCAGCTCGCGGTTGGCGTTTCCACTGAATATGGTGAGAGCTTTCAGCACGGCAGGGTTGGGCAGACATCGCCCTTGGAAGGCGCGAATCCTGCCATTGTCGGCGTGAACCGTCAACGGGTGGGTGTGACCGGCCGGTCGGGCCGAAATTCAAGGCGCCGGGCGGGTTTCGCCCCACAACGCCAGCAGGTCCAGCTCGACCGCGTCGAAGGGGGGCAGGCGCACCAGATCGTCGTCGCCGCAGGTGGTGAGCAGGCGCCAGCCGCCCTGGTCCAGGCCCAGGACCTCGACCGTGCGGGAGGTGGGATCGACCAGCCAGGCGTGGCCGACGCCTTCACGAGCATAGGCGGGCAGCTTGCGGCCGCGGTCGAGGCGGGCGGTGCCGGGAGACAGCACCTCGCAGATCCAATCGGGGGCGAGCTCGAAGGCGGCAGTCTTGGGGACGGCGGGCATGCGTTCGCGCCGCCAGCCGGCGAGATCGGGGACGAGGACGTCACCACCGAGGTGAAGCTCCGGTTCGAAAAGTATCCACCAGCCGCCCGGACCGCCGCGACCGCGCTGGAAGGGCCCGCTGAGATCGCCTCCCAGGGCCGTGGTGGCGACCGCATGAGGCGGCGACGGCCGCGGACTGGCGTAAAGCTCACCGTCGACGATCTCGGCGACCAGGGGCTCCGGAACGCGCAGCAGGTCCTGGTACGTCGCTGGCTTTTTGATCGGACGGCCCATCGATCGGTGAAGCCAGCTTAACACGGCGTTTTGCTGGATTGGACGCGTGCCGGCGGCGACTTTGCAAACGGGCGGTCTGCAAAGCGCAACTTGCGACAGGCGCTTCCGATATTGGAGTACATTCCGCGCCGCGAACGATTATTTTCCCACTCTTGTTTTCGTCGCGCGCGCTGCCGCTTTTGCGGTTTCTATGGCGGCGATTGTCAGCGTGTCGCCCGCTGCTTTCGCCCAATCCGGCGCCGAAGCCGATGCCGCCATCAGCAAAGGCGTCGTGCTGCGCCGTCAGGGCAAAGACGAGGAGGCGCTGGAATTCTTTCAACGAGCGAACAAGTTGGCCCCTAGCCCGCGGGCCAAGGCGCAGATCGGCCCGGCCGAACAGGCCATCGGTCGCTGGCCGACGCCGAAAAGGATCTGAGTGAAGCGATGTCAGCGGCCGGCGATCCGTGGATCGCCAAGCAGCACAACGTCCTCGGCGAAGCGCTGAACGTGATCCGACGGCACGTCGGTTCATTGACCGTCAAGGGCGAGCCCGCGGGCGCCGTCGTCGAGATGGACGGCGAGGCGGTGGGCGTCTTGCCGCTGCGCGACCGTCATGTCACGGCCGGCGAGGTGGTGGTGACCGTGCGCGCGTCTGGATACATCAGCGTGACCCGCAAGGTATCGGTCACCCCCGGGAGCTGGCAGCGGAGGTTTTCCACCTCAAGCGACTGGACAGCGACAGCGTGACGACCGCCGTCGCCAATCGCCCACCGGAAAGTGAGGCAGTGTCCGGCCGCGGGTCCTGCGAGCCAGTCCTGGCCACGTCGCCGTCGCCGTCGGTCGATCAATCAGAGCCGGCCAACGGAAGCCGCCGTCTGCGAACGGCGGCCTGGGTCACCGGCGCGACCTTCCTGCTGCTGGGAAAGAGCAAAGCCAACTCGTTCAACAACGACAACACCTGCGACCTCAACGACGCCGGCGGCGTCATCGGCGGTTCGCACTGCCAGGACATTTACGATTCGTGGCACACCAACCGCACCATCGGCATCGTCAGCCTCTCGCTGGGCGCGGCGCTGGCCGCGACGTCGGCGGTGCTGTTCGTGAAGACGCAAGGGACGGCGACGGCGGCCGGGCAAGCGTCACAGGCGCTGGCGGCGTGCGGGCTGGGGTCGGGGCGAGGTGTAGTATGCGCGGTGCGGTTTTGAGAGGAGAGACGGATGTCGCTTTAGAAAGATTCACCTGCTGGTCGGCAGTGTTCCGTTGGGGAAGGCCATAACATGGTCCTATCCGACCTTCGATGGGAGCTCTATACGATTCCCACGTACGCGCTGACCGTGAAAGGATTCGCCGATAATGGCGGTGCAGCCCGTCGCGATTTTGAAGTTCTGCGCTTTGGCGTGAATAGAAAGACAAAGACACCACTCCGCGGATCGTTGGTCGGATCGGCCCGGAGACATTCGTCATTCATCGATGGTTACCGAATTAGAAAGTCCACAGCTTCCCATCGCGTGAAGACGGCGCATGGCAGGTAATGGGGAACTACCTCATTCACGATGGCCCGGACAATCCATTGACTGAGCAACGCCAATCTGGCTATCAGGAAAGCGCGCGGCTTTCGCACCTGCGAAGCCATCGGAACCGCCCGCTATCATCAGGTCGGCCGCCTACCCGAATCCACGTTCCTCACCCATAGGTTTTGACGGGGAGGCAAAGGAAAAAGGGCCCGGGATTTCTCCCGGGCCCTTCTGGGTGACTACGTCTTCAGTTACGGCTTACGGGCAGGCGACCACCGCGCAGGCGTTGCTCACGTCCACCTGAGCGGGAGCCGGCGGCGCGATGAACGGCGAGTAATCGACGTTACCGGCTGGCGGCAGATTCGACCAGTGGACCCACGATGCGTCGACGAGCGACGCACCGCTGACACGGAGACCGACGTTTCCGTCGCCGTGGCAGTACAGGGAGTTCGCCGTAGCGTCGCAAGCGGCGGACGGAGGGCTGATAATCCACTTGGTCGCGGGCAGGTCGGGAACGTTGGTGAATCCCAATTCGTCGCCCACGTTCGAGTGCACCTTGTTTCCGACGAACGTCGGCAGCGTGCTGCTGCTGTTGAAGAGGATGCCGCCGACGGTGTGAGTTGTGCTGGTTGTCGCGTTTCCAAACACGTCATTGCTTTGGAATACGGTGGTCGTCTTGTTTGCTCCGTGTTCCTCGACCAGCACACCGGTGTCACCGTTACCGTTGATGGTCGACCCCTTGATCGTGACCGATGCGATGCCGGCCGTGCCGGCAACGTAGATGCCGCTGCCACCGTTGGTCGCGGCCGTTACGCCGTCCAACGTGACAGAGTTGGCATCGCTTCCGGTCTTCAGCGCCGCCTCAACCAAGATGCCATTCAACGTGTTGTTGGTGATGAGCATCGTGGCGGGAGTGCTGTTCCCGATGTTAACGACGGTCCCATCGGAGTTGATGTCGACGCCGTTCATGGTGTTGGTGTGGATGCTGACGGCACTGATGTTGGTCAGCGCTCCCAGCAGCATGATGCCGTTGCCGGTGTTGCTGGCAACCTCGGTTGATCCGTCGACGGTCAGCAGGGTCCCGGCGCCGCCGACAATACCGTTACCAGCGACGGCTGTTCCGTTGCCATTGACGTGGCTTCCCTGATCGATCACCACGACGGTTCCGGCGCCACTCGCGGCTAGGCCGTCGCCGCCGTTGTTATTGATATCGACACCATGCAGGTTGGCAGAGCCACTGCTAATCGTGATGCCATCGCCAGTGCTCAAAGTGAACGTCGCTCCGGTGTCCGCGAGCAATGCTCCCTTTGAAATAACAGCGCCGACGGTATTGCCGGTCACGGTGCCGCCAACCAAGTGCAGGCTCGGTGCCGCGCCGGTCTCCAACTGGATGCCGGTCTGGTTGGCACTGATCGTCGCGTTCGTCATGGTGACTGCGCCCAGTTGGACGTCGACACCAAACTTTGATCCAGTGAAGGTGCCACCTGTCACTCCGACGGTGGCGGAGGTGTTGGCCGCGAGAGCTGCCACAGCAGCTCCTCCGACAGTGACGGCATTGAGGGTTGCCGACGAGTTCGAGTTGATCAGGATACCGTCGGTCAGCGTTGAAGTCGTGCCGTGAGCATCGATGACGACGTTGTCCAGGGTTACCTGGGCGGACGGCAGAGCATTCACCATCACGCCGGAGGCGCTGCCGCTGACGTTCTGAAGGGTGAAGCCCTGGATCTCCGACTTATCAGCCAATAGGACGGCGATATTCGTCGCGCTATTGAAGTTGACCTTGTAGTTCGCCGGAGTCGGGGTCGCATCCGCAGTCGTCAGAAGAACGCCAGCAGGAACGTTCAGGGGGAACGACGGCTCAGCATTGAAGGCCGCGGGTGGCGCATCGGCGATGGCGACAACTCGAGTGACGCCTGCGGTGCTGGCCGCGACGCCCAGCCCTTTGGTCAACGTAGGCAGACGGCACTGCGCGGGCGACTGAATGCCAGTAGCGAAGACGCCACCGGTGTCGCTGGTGCCCCCGGCCGGGTCAGCGAACACGTCACCGCCGGTTCGTGCGGGGCACTGGCAAGCCGCGTGGCCAGCCTTGCTACCGCAGGTCAGTCCGCCGCCGTTGTCTGATTCGCAGAGACCGCCCGGCGCCACCTTCCAGATGTCGCAATTGCTGTCGCTGTCGTGGACGCAGGTGAGGATGTGAGTGGTGTCGCAGATGTTTGCGTCGGTTCCACGGACGCAACCCTCGTTCTCGTGGGTTCCGCCAGCGGCCGGGCAAATGCAAGCGCCGCCGACGCAGTTCTTGATGCTGCCGCAGGCGGTGGTCCCGGTGATCGTCCGGCAGGCCGGCGAGTTTCCGTCGTTGGCGCAGACGGCGGCCGTCTTCGCGTCAGAGCAGAAATTGCCGACAGTCGCGCACTGGTTGTTGCAGGTGCAAGCGGCGCTGGGGAGCGTTCCCGTGCACTGCGTGTCGGTCGCGCATGCCGTTGTGGCAGACACGAACTTGCACGAGCCGTCCACCGCGCAGGTCTTGAGAGATCCGTCGGTGGCGCAGAACGTTCCAGCAGCCGTGCAGCCCGTATCAGACGGGGCAACGCAGCCGCAGACGCCGCCGCTGCAGGCCTGATGGCCGCCGCAGGCAACCTCGGCGCCAAATACTGGGCAACCGCTGGCATTGGTCGCGCACGTTTGCACGCCGCCGTTAGTACCGCACTGATGCGCGCCGAGCGTGCAAGGGCTAGTGCAAACCGGCGTCGTCACCTCGGCGTCGGTCGCGTCGGTGGCGTCCTTGGCGTCGCCAGCGTCGCTGACATCACCGGCATCGGTGGCGTCCTTCGCGTCGGTGGCGTCCGCGGCGTCGACGGTGTCCTTGGGGACGTCGACGGCGTCGAGAGCATCCTTGGCGTCAGTTGTGGCGCCGCCGGTTCCTCCCGTGTCTACTTTGACGTCGCTTGAGACGGCGTCGTGAGTGTCCGTCCTGGCGTCCGAGGCATCGGTGGTGCTTCCACCACTGCCTCCGCAGCCGAAGTTAGACGTGACGACTAAACCAGTGAGCAATGACGTAACGAAAATTGAGCGAAGCTTGAGCACCGCGGACCTCCCCGAAGTGAAAGTTTGGGCCCACGCAGTGTCGGGGTAGCGGTGCGCCTTGTCAATATGTCAAATCGTGTGTTTTCGTGATTTTGGCCACTCTTTCGCACATGTAGGGCAGCAGGACCGAGTGCCGGAGCTTACAGCCTCAGGAAAAAAGTAATTCCGCTGAACCGGATTTCCGGTCGCGAAAATTACTCGGCGCTGCACGCCTTTGAAAGCCCGAGCGGCCGCTCGCGAATGTAAAAATTTCGACCGCCGCGCGGGCTCCGGGCAGCGCTTTTTTAAAGGTCGATGCGGGCCAGGAAGAACTTCATGTTGCTCTCGTCGATCACCTTCAGCGTCGGTCGCGCGTCGGTGGGGACGATGCCTTCGAGCTGCGTCCAGCGGCTGCGTTCGACCAACAGGAACGCGCGGTGGCCGCGATGTTTGCTGATCCAGTCCTTGAGATTCTCGACGTTGCGATCGCCGAGGAAGACGGTTCGCTCTTCGCGCGGGCCCTGGAAGATTTCGTTCTCGGTGTAAAAGTTTTCGCCTCGCCAGTACATCTGCCAGGCCAGCAGGTGCTCGGCGGGCGATCGCCGCTGGCGATAGTAGGTGGCGATGAGACCCTTCTGGGTCCAGTAGGGCGTCACGCTTCGCATGTATCCGTCGAGGAGGAAATACGTGAAGGCGACGGCGGTCAGGCAAAGACCAATCAGGGCCGATCGCTGGATCCGCCGCCAGCCAAGCGCCAACGTGAACCCGGATAGCACGACGGCGAATCCCACCAGCGTCGGCCCAAAGTTCAAGGCGTGCGGCCAAGGCCGGCCCTTGGGCGTGTTGATGTAGTCGTACGAGAACAGCCAGATGAAATGCTGGGCGCCGCTGGGCGCGCCGACCAGGTCGTGCACCACCAGGGCCAGCAGCGGCACACCCACCACGGCGGTGGCGGCGGCGGTCCGCCCATCGCCGCGATGGATCAGATCGTCGAGAAAACACCCGATAACGATGGCCAGCCCGGGGATGGCCGGCAGGATGTAATGGTGGAACTTGGTGACTGACAGCGTGACCAACGCGTATCCCGAGATGAACCAGACGGCGCCGAACCAGAAAATTCCTTGCTTGCGCGGGTCGCGCAGCGGGCGCATCACCGCCGCCGCCAGGGCCGCCGGCGCGATGGCGATCCAGGGCAGGATGGCGTAGCCCAGCTCGCGCACGAAGTACTCGAACGAGCCGCGGTCTCCGTGGCGGCCCACCATCAACCGGCGCCAGTGGTTGTCGCCGTACAGCTCGTCCCAGAAGGGAAGGCCGTGCCGGATTAGCATCGCTTGGTGCCATGGCACTGCCACAACGGCACAGGCGATCAGCGACACCACGATGGCGAACCCGATCTGTGCCCGGCGCAGACGGTGCCAGCTGTTGGTGAAGGCCAGGTAGACGATGAAAATGATCACCGGCAGGCCAAGGCCAGCCAGGCCTTTCGCCAGCATGGCCAGGCCGCACAGGACGGCGGCGATGTACAGATACAGGGGCGCCTTGTAGCGGGCGCGCGTCGCCAGCCACAAGAAGGCGGCGAAGCCGACGATCCACGGCAGCATCAGCAGCACACCCGGCAGCGTGATCGGGTGGCGCGCGACGGTCAGCGTCCAGCGCAGCTGGATGCAGTCGACAATGATCTGGGGCAGCGTCGACACGGTGAAGATCGCCACCACGCCGTAGAACAGCCGGCTGCGCGGCCACGACAGGCGCCGCCATTGCCGGCGCGGCAGCTCGGCGTCCTGGTCGTCGAACAAGGCCAGCGCGCCCAGCACCAGGGCCATGGTCATCGGCCCGACGAAGGCCATGTCGGTCATCGCTTGCCGCGACACCAGGCTGTAAAGAGGCGACGTCGCGGTGACCACGGCGGCGATGACCCCCGCCCGCCGGCTGACGAAGCGCGAGAGAATCAGATAGACGGCGTAGATGCCCAGCACGCCCATCAAGCAGAACGGCAGGCGCAGCGCCCACTCGGGCCGCGAGGTCAGGGCCAGCTCGCCGGCGGGCAGGTGACCGCCCAGGCCGAAGAGGTGCATCGACAGGCTCATGATCCAGAACGACAGCACCGGCTTGGACCAGAAGTGCTCGGCGTCGATGGGCGAGCCCGGCCACCACAGGCTGATGTAGTCGTGGCGCACGGTCATCTGGCGCGCGACCTCGCCGTAGTGGGTCTCCCAAGGATCGTACAAGCCGTAGGTGCCAGCCAGCGGCACGTAGATGAGCAAGCCCATCAGCACCACGCCCCACGCCACCTGGCGATCGGACAGCTGGCTCAGCGAAAAACCGGCGAACAGCGATGGGCGGCGCGCGGGCGCGGAAGGCGGCGTGGGGAGCGTCGGCGACGGCGCGCGCGCCGGATCAGCGTCGGAACCTGCGACTGTCATGAAAGGGGCGATGCTAGTCGCGCGCGCACCGTCGTGCAAACAAGAGTGGCCATGGTGCGAATCCGGTTGATATCATGCTGCCGAAGACATGTGCGGCATCGTTGGATACGTTGGTCCGCGGCCCGCGACGCCGTTGCTGATCAAAGGGCTGCGCCGGCTGGAATACCGCGGCTACGACTCGGCCGGCCTGGCAGTGGCGGGCAGCGACGGGGTCAAGGTGGTGCGCTGCCGGGGCAAGCTGGCCGCGCTGGAGGCCCTGATCGCCAACGATCCGCCGCCGGGGACGCTTGGTATCGGGCACACGCGCTGGGCCACGCACGGCCGCCCGTCAGAGGTGAACGCCCACCCGCACAAGGTCGGGCCCATCGCCGTGGTTCACAACGGCATCATCGAAAATTATCTGTCGCTGCGCGCGCGGCTGGAGGCGACCGGGCGGGTTTTCTCGTCGGAGACTGACACCGAGATCGTCGCGCACCTGATCGACGAGGCGGTGATCGCCGGCGCGCCGTCGCTGGTCGAGGCGCTGCGCGTGGCCCTGCGCCAGGTGCACGGCGCCTACGCGCTGGTGGTGGTGTCGGATCGGCACCCCGGGCAGATCGTCGCCGCCAAGGCGGCGTCACCGATGGTCATCGGCCTTGGCGATGGCGAGACGTTCCTGGCGTCAGATGTGCCCGCCATTCTCGAACACACGCGGCGGGTGATCTTTCCGGAAGACGGCGACATCGTCGAGATCAGCACCAGCGGTGCGACGTTCAGCGATCTCGCAGGCAAGAAGATCGAACGCACGGCGCGCACCATCACCTGGGACGCGGCGCAGGCCGAGAAGGGCGGTTATCCGCACTTCATGCTCAAGGAGATCCACGAGCAGCCGCGCGCCATCGCCGATACGCTGCGGGCGCGGCTTCGCCTGGACACCGCCGACGCTGATCTCGAAGGTTTCGAGCTCGGCATGCGCGATCTGCGGCGGGTGGTGCTGCTGGCCTGCGGGACGTCGTACCATGCCGGCCTGGTCGGCAAGTTCCTGATCGAAGCGACGTCGCGCATTCCCTGCGAGGTCGATCTGGCCAGCGAGTTTCGCTACCGCGATCCGGTGGTCGGCGCCAACGACCTGGTCATCGCCATCTCCCAAAGCGGCGAGACCGCCGACACCTTGGCGGCGATCAAAGAAGCGCGCATCCGCGGCGCCCGCGTGCTGGCGATCTCCAACGTGGTCGATTCGGCGATTCCGCGCGCCTCGCACGGCGCGCTGTACACGCACGCCGGGCCTGAGATCGGCGTGGCCTCGACGAAGTGCTTCACCGCCCAGCTGGCGGCGCTGGCCCTCGTCGCCATCAACTTTGGCAAGCGCACCGGCGCCCTGGGCATCGACGCCGCCGAGCATCTGGTGCAAGAGCTGGCGGGGATCCCGGTGAAGATGGCCGACACGCTGGAGGCGCTGGGTGATTTTTCGGCGCTGGCCAAGGAGTACGCGACGGCCCGCGATTTTCTTTTCCTCGGCCGCGGGACGAACTACCCGATTGCCCTGGAAGGCGCGCTGAAGCTGAAAGAGATCTCGTACATCCACGCCGAGGGTTACGCCGCCGGCGAGATGAAACACGGGCCGATCGCGCTCATCGACGACGGCGTGCCGGTGGTGGTGATCGCGCCGCAGGGACCGGGTTACGACAAGGTGCTTTCGAATCTTTCCGAGGTGCGCGCTCGCAACGGGCACATCATCGCGGTGGCCACCCGGGGGGACAATCAGATCACCGGTCTTTGCGATCGGGTGCTCAGCATTCCCGACGCGCCGGCGCTGCTGCAGCCGTTTCTGACCGTGCTGCCGCTGCAGCTGATGAGCTATGCCATCGCCCTGGCCAAGGGCAACGACGTCGACCAGCCGCGCAACCTGGCCAAGAGCGTCACCGTCGAATAGATGCCGCCGCGCCCGCGCCTTTCGCACGTGGACGGGCGCGGCCAGGCCCGCATGGTCGACGTGGGCGAGAAACCGGAGACCGCCCGGGCAGCGACGGCCAGCGCGGAGGTGAAGATGAAACCAGCGACGCTGGCGCTCATCAAAAGCGCCACCGGCGCCAAGAACAAAGGCGACGTGCTGGCCACGGCGCGCATCGCCGCCTTCGCCGCGGTCAAACGCACGGCGGACCTGATCCCGCTTTGCCATCCGGTGCGGGTGGTGGGAACGGACGTGGAATTGACGGTGGATTCAGCGCTGCCCGGCGTGCGCATCGCCGTCAGCGTGCGCGCCTATGATCGCACCGGCGTCGAGATGGAGGCGATGGTGGGAGCGGCGGCGGCGGCGCTGACGGTTTATGACATGGTCAAGGGCGCGGAGCGCGGCGTGGAGATCCGCGCCGTGCGCCTGGAAGAAAAACGCGGCGGGCGCAGCGGATTGTGGCGGCGCCGGTGAAACCGATTGCCCTTTGGGCACCTAAATAGGAAAAGAATCGGCAGCAGCGAAAGGAAACAGCAGCAATGTCCTCTGTCGAGCACGCCAAGATTGCCATCATCGGTTCGGGACCAGCCGGGTACACGGCGGCGATCTACGCCGCCCGCGCCAACCTGGAGCCAATCCTGTTTGAAGGCGGCGGCGCCTTCGTCGAACCGCTGACCATCCCCGGCGGCCAGTTGATGATCACCACCGAGGTGGAAAATTATCCCGGCTTCCCCAAGGGCGTGCAGGGCCCCGAGTTGATGGAGCTGTTCAAGGCCCAGGCGGAACGGTTTGGCACCCGCGTCCGCACCGCCGACGTCACGGCCGTCGAGCTCGGCAGCCGGCCGTTCCACATCAAGGCCACCGACGGCGACGTCTCGGCCGAAGCGGTCATCATCGCCACCGGCGCATCGGCCAAATGGCTGGGGATCCCGTCGGAGAAAAAATTTCAGAATTATGGTTTGTCGGCGTGCGCGACCTGCGACGGGGCGCTGTTCCGGGGGCGGCCGCTGGCGGTGATCGGCGGCGGCGACACGGCGATGGAAGAGGCGACGTTCCTGACAAGGTTCGCCACCAAGGTGATGGTCCTGCACCGGCGCGACGAATTCCGCGCCTCGAAGATCATGCTGGAGCGGGCGCGCCGCAACCCGAAGATCGAATTTCACACCAACGTCATCGTCGAGGAGATCCTGGGCGAACTGCCCAAGCCCGGCGTGACCGGCGTGCGCCTGCGCGACGCCCGCAGCGGCGAGACGCGCGTCCTGCCAGTGGGCGGCGTGTTTGTGGCCATCGGGCACCAGCCGAACTCGCAGCTGTTCACGGGCGTGCTGGACATGGACGCCGCCGGATATTTGCTGACCCAGGCGGGATCGTCGGCGACGAAGATCCCGGGCGTGTTCGCCTGCGGCGACGTGGCCGATCACGTTTACCGCCAGGCCATCACCGCCGCCGGCACCGGCTGCATGGCGGCCATCGACGCCGAGCGGTTCCTGGCTCATTGATCGCGTGAGTGACGACGGGCTTTGCTCGGCGGCACTCTGCGCGGGGGATCAAAAGGACCCTCTCAGGGTTCTTTTCTTAATCGTCGCGACGGCGGCATAATGCCGGCGTGAGCGACACCCCCGATCCAGACCTCGACTTCCGCGAACACGAAGGCCCAGCAGCGTCGGAAACTGACGCGGCGGCGCGGGCCACCGAGCCTTCGCGCGCGGCCGTGGTGGGAACCACCATTCCGCCCGAACAGGCGCTTGAACTGCTGTCGCGGATCAACCTCTTCGAAGGCCTGCAGCCGAGTTACCTGCGGCGCATCGCCAGCCTGGGCCTGGAAGAAAGCTACGCCGCCAACGACGTCATCTTTTCGGAGGGCGCGCAGGGCGACAAGATGTACCTCATCCTCGACGGCGCCGTGCGCATCAGCCGCCAGGTGCCCGGCATGGGCGAGGAGGCGCTGGCCGTGCTGAAGACCGGCACCTACTTTGGTGAGATGGCCCTCATCGATGATTTCCCGCGCAGCGCCGACGCCCGCGCGCACGAAGCCTGCCGGCTGTTCGTCATCCGCAAGGAAGACATGGAAGACCTGCTGTTCGTCGACCGCGACCTGGCCTACGACCTTTTGTGGACGTTCGTGCGCACGCTGTCCACGCGCCTGCGTAGCACGAATGACAAGATGACCTTCCTGGCGGTGACGAACCGGTTCTGATTCGCCACCGCCCCCGGACGGTCGTGGCTCACGCGATCAGCGCGACCAGCTGAAACCCGGCAGCGCCGGCGTCTCTTCGTTCTGCACCGCTTGCAGCAGGTCCGGATCCAACCCCAGCGATTCTAGAATCGTCGGCGCCACCTGCGACGTCGCCACCGGGGTCTTCACGACGCGGCCGCGCAGGCGCGGATTGGCCACGATGAGCCCGACGTTGGTGTCGCCATAGCTGAAGCCGCCGTGCTCGGCGACCTTCTTGCCCGAGGTGGTGTAGATCGTCCCGTAGATCGGCTGCACGATGATGTCCGGCGTGCGGCTCTCGGTCAGCGGGTCGTTGAAGCGCAGGCGCAGGTCCGCGCCGGCCATCACCTGGTCGATGAACAGCGGTTTGGCGTTGGTGTTCAGATACGCGGCGACGGCGTCGGTCTGGGATTGATCGGCCAGCCAGATCAGCGCCACGTCATCGTCCATCACCCACCCGCAGGCGCCGGTCGCGCAGTTGGCGGCGCTGACGATGGCCTGCGCCGCTGGATCACCGGCGGCGCCGGGCAGCCCGGCTACCAGATCGCCAAAGTGTCCCGGCTTGTTCAGCTTGATCGGGTTGATCGGCGACTGGCCATGCTTGGCGCTGACGATGAACAGCGTCGAATCGTAAAGACCGTGGTGCTTGAGGGCGTCGATCATCGACTGCAGCGCCTTGTCGGTCTGCTCCAGGCCAAACGTCAGCACGTCGCTGGGCGTGCCGCTGCCGTCCTTGTATCCGCCGGGCTGGCCGTTGATGTGCGGGTCGGTGTCGTCGGCGCAGGCGCCGTCGGCGTTGTCCTTGGTCAGCTTCTGTCCGACGCTGACGGCCTGGAAGTTCATCCCGAACAGGGCGGGCACGCCGGGCGTCTTGCTGCCGTCGTGGTTGCGGCCGCGGATCTGGTTGAGGATGGCGGCGACCTTCAGCTGATCATTCTTCACCGTGCAGACGACGCTGGTGGTGGCGTCGGCGCCGCCCACGTTGGTGATCTCCGGCGTGTAGAGATCCACCACGCCCTGCCCCGAGGGGCCGTTCACCAGATCGTAGGCCGGGTGCTTGTCGGCCCAGGCGGTCTGGCCGCCGGCGGCGCGCACCACCTCGAACAGGGTGTTGCTCTTGATGAAGTCGTGCGGAAAAACCGGGACGCACTGGCCGTGTTGATTTTTGCGGCGCGGCAGCTTGGTCGGGTCGATGACGTTCTGGGAGACGCTGGCGGCGTTGTAAAGGTCGATGCTCTCGTCGAGGACCACGGTGTTGCCGGGCTGGCCGGCGCAGGTGGTGTTGGCGGGATCGAACAGCGTGCGGTCATAGCTGACGTCATAGAAGACGCCGTGGCTGATCGGCGAGCCGCCGGTGACCAGGGCCAAAAGGCCGGGGAACGAGTCACTGTTCGCCGGCGTGCGGGCGTTGCTGAAGGTGACGCCGCTGGCGCTGAGCGCGGCCAGCGCCGAGTGCGGGTGGTGGGCGACGAAGCGGGCGACGTCCAGGGCGTGCAGACCGTCGACGCTGATCAGCAGCACGTGATCGACCAGTTCGTCGTGGCGGCGACTGTCCTTGGCCAGAGCGGCGACAGGATAAAGAAGCGCGAGCAGAGCGATGGCTTTGGTGAAGCGCATGAGATCTCCAGCGTGAGTGGTGAAGCCGCCGATCGCTGTTCACGATCGCCGGCGCCGCCAACCTGCCATGCAGGTGATCCCGGCACGGAAACACTTCTTCGACGATGGCGTGTCGGTACTGTTGAAGAAGAAAAATTAATGCAACTTCGTCGATGGAATCAGGGCCGGCGGGCACGCACGCTGAAACGAATCACAAGCTCCAATACCGGATTCCGCGTTCCATCTTCGCCGGCGCGAACACGCTCTTGACGTCGACGAAGACGCCGTTGTCACGCACCATGCCGAGGAGCTTGGTCTGGCCCAGCTGCACGTACTCCTTGTGGCTGACGGCGACGATCAGACCGTCGAGATCTTTGTAGCGCTCGAGCTCGCTCAGCGTCAGGCCATATTCGTGCTTGGCCTCCGCAGGGTTGCCGCGGCTGTCGTGAATCAGCGCTTCGATCCCGAACTGGCGGAGCTCGGCCAGGATGTCCGGCACCTTGCTGTTGCGCAGGTCGTTGCAGTCTTCCTTGAAGGTCAGGCCCAGCACGCCAACCCGCGCGCCTTTGACCGGGAAGCCCTGGTTGATCAGCATCTTCACCAGCTGCTGGGCGAGATACGGCCCGACGTTGTTGTTGATGCGGCGGCCGGCCAGGATCACCTCGGGCTGATAGCCCAGCTGCTGCGCCTTCATCGTCAGGTAATACGGATCGACGCCGATGCAGTGGCCGCCCACCAGGCCGGGACGGAACTTGAGGAAGTTCCATTTCGTACCCGCCGCCTCGAGCACGTCGGCGGTGCGGATGTTCATGCGTTCGAAGATGATTGCCAGCTCGTTCATGAGGGCGATGTTCAGATCGCGCTGGGTGTTCTCGATGACCTTGGCCGCCTCGGCGACCTTGATCGACGACGCCCGGTGCACGCCGGCCTCGATGATCGAACCGTAGGCGTTCGCCACCCGGTCCAGCGTGGCGGCGTCTTCGCCCGACACGACCTTCACGATGCGCTCCAGCGTGTGTTCCTTGTCGCCGGGGTTGATGCGCTCGGGAGAATAACCAAGCGTGAAATCTTTGCCCTGCGTTAGGCCGGACAGTTTCGCGAGAATCGGGCCGCAAACTTCCTCCGTGACGCCCGGGTACACCGTCGATTCGAAGACGACCACCGCGCCCTTGTTGAGGGCCTTGCCCACGGTCTCGGACGCGCGCACCACCGGCGTCAGATCGGGGACATTGTTGTGATCGACCGGCGTCGGCACGGCGATGACGAAGAAGGTCACTGCCTTGAGGTCGGCGATGTTACTGCTGATGGTCAGCGCCGAACCCTTGAGCTCCGACTCCGGCACCTCTTGGTTGCGGTCGAAGCCACGACGGAGCTCGTCGACCTTCTCCTTGTTGACGTCGAAGCCGATGGTCCCCGGAAACTTGCGCGCAAAAGCCAGCGCCACCGGTAGCCCGACGTATCCGAGACCAATCACTGCGATCCGCTCTTGCATGTGTCCTGTCGCTCCTCGCGCGCAAGACTATCGCGTTTCGGCGAGCGCCGCGACGGGGCCGCTAGACGTTGAACTTGAAGTGGATGACGTCGCCGTCTTTGACGACGTAGTCCTTGCCTTCAAGGGCCAGCTTGGCGTTGGCGCGGCAGGCGGCTTCCGAGCCGTACTTGATCAGGTCTTCCCACCAGATAACCTCGGCCTTGATGAAGCCGCGCTCGAAGTCGGTGTGGATGGCGCCGGCGGCTTGCGGGGCCTTGTAGCCGCGCTTGATGGTCCAGGCCCGGCATTCGTCTTCGCCGGCGGTGAGGAACGTGATCAAATCCAGCAGGTGATACGCCGTGCGCGCCACCGCGTGCAGGCCCGGTTCCTTGAGGCCCAGCGTCTCCAGAAAGGCCGGGCGGTCGGCGGCGTCCAGCGACGCGATCTCCGCCTCCGCTGCCGCGCAGATCACCACCACCGGCGCGTTCTCCGTCGCGGCGTGGGCCTTCAGCGCGCGCACGTGCGGCTCGACGTCGGGGTTGTCGATCTGCTTTTCCGAAACGTTGGCGACGTAGAAGACCTTCTTCAGGGTCAGCAGGCTGGCCTCGCGCAGCAGCGCCTGCTCGTCGGCGTTCAAGCCTTGCGCGCGCGCCGGCTTGCCAGCGTCGAGGCCAGCGCGCACGCGCTCGCAGATCTCCAGAATCAACTTCTCTTCTTTGGGCGCCGGGCCCTTCAAGGCCTTCTTCGCCCGGTCGATGCGCTTCTCGACGGTCTCGAGGTCTTTGAGACAAAGTTCAGTGTCGATGGTGCCGACGTCGGCGATCGGATCGATGCGGCTGTCGACGTGGACGATGTTGTCGTCTTCAAAGCAGCGCACCACGTGGGCGATGGCGTCGGTCTCGCGGATGTTGGCCAAAAATTGATTGCCCAGGCCCTCGCCCTTCGAAGCGCCGCGCACCAGGCCGGCGATGTCGACGAAGTTCACGGTCGCCGCGACCACGGACTTCGGGTGGTACAGCGCCACCAGCGCGTCCAACCGAGGGTCGGGCACCGGCACCACGCCGACGTTCGGCTCGATGGTGCAGAAGGGATAGTTCGCCACCGCGGCCCCGGCCGCCGACAGCGCGTTGAACAGCGTCGACTTGCCGACGTTCGGCAAGCCGACGATGCCGCAGGAAATAGCCATGGGTTGATCGTCAGTCTACGGGACCGACGAGGCGAGCGCTGCCGCTCGCCTTGACCAAATCAGCCGATCTTGCCGAACAACTGGAAAGCGATCAGCAGGCCGTAGATGACCAGCGACTCGATCAGGGCCAAGCCGACGATCATCGGGACGAAGATCTTGCCTGACGCCTGCGGGTTGCGGGCGATGCCTTCCAGGGCCGAGCCAGCGGCGCGGCCCTGCCCGATGGCGCCACCCAGCGCGGACAGGCCAATCGCCAGCGCGGCGGCGATGCCCAGCCACTTGTCGCGGTCCATGCGAGCGGCGTCAGCCGACTGGGCAAAGGCGGTGCTGCTGACCAGCAAGGTCAGGGCAACGATGCCGAGGGTGGTGAGGGTGGCGAACAGCTTGGACGTGCGGCGCATGAGGAAGCTCCCTGCAAATGGATGATGGATCGATGGATGGTGATCAATGCTCTTCGTGAGCGACTGCGGAACCGATGTACACGGTCGAAAGAAGCGAAAAAACCACGGCCTGGACGACGGAGACGAACACGCCCATCACCAGGAACGGGACCGGAACCAAGAACGGAATGACGGCGAAGAACGACAGCACCACCGCGTGATCGGCGGCGATGTTGCCGAGCAGACGCATGGCCAGCGAAACCGGACGGGCGATGTGGCTGATCACTTCGATCGGCAACATCAGCGGCGCCAGCCACCACAGCGGCCCCAGGAAATGCTTGAAGTACTTCACGCCGTGCGCGCGCACGCCGAAGATGTGCGTCAGCAAGAAGATCATCACCGACAACGCCAGGTTGGTCTTCAGCGTGTCGGTCGGCGGCAAGAACCCTGGGATCAGCGCCAGCAGGTTCGAAAACAAGATGAACAGAAACAGCGAGCCCACCAGCGGCAGATAGCGCTTGGCTTCCTTCTCGCCCATCACGCTGACCATCAGGCCGAAGATGGTGTCCGACAGCATCTCGAAGAGGTTGCGCAGGCCGAAGCGGGGCGGGGGGACCAGGCCGGCGTCGCCCGCGCCACCGACGGCGGCGGCGTAACGGGTGGCGCCGAAGAGCAGGAACAGCACCACCAGCAGCGCGCCCATGATGTGGTCGATCTGAAAGTGGGTGGACTGGAACATCTGCCAGGTCCACTCGCGGCCAAGATAGATCTGGAGGTTCTGCTTCAGCGTTTCATAGCCGGGGAGAAAGTCGAACCAGGTGGCGTGTGGTTGCATGGGCCTAGCGCGCCTCCGGCGCTTCGGCGGCCGCGTCCGTCGGCGCGCTGAGGCTGGTGAGGAAGATGGAAATCACGAACACCGACAGGCCCAGCGAGAACGGCAGCACGGCCAGATGGCCGACCCGCACCGCCACCCAGACCATCACGAACAGCGCCGCCATCTTCAGAGCCAGCCCGACACCCAGCATCGCCGCCTGCCCGCCGGTGGCCCCGGTTTGTACGCGCGCCACCACCCGCCCGGCCAGCCGGGCGATGGACCAGAAGTTCAGGCAGCCCAGCGCCGCGCCCACGCCCGCTGCCAGCATGCCGGAGGCGCCCCACAAAAGGCCGGCGCCGCAGGTGATGGCGACGCCGAGGATGAGGTTCGCGCGTTCAATCTTTTTTAGCGGGGGCATCATCTGATGGTGGTTTCGTCTCGTCTCCGAAGTTGCGGCGGTAAAACCGGGTCACCCGCACCAACCCTTTGATCGCCGCGCCGACGCCGGCGAACAAGCCCAGGTACATGAGCCAAGGTGCGGTTCCGAATTTTCTGTCCAGATAATTTCCTCCGAAATAGCCGATGCCGATGGCAAGGACGATCTCGATCCCGACGGCGCCGGTCGAACCGACAATCCGCCACATATTTTTCTCGTCACGGTCGATGAGCGGCGTTCCGGTACCACGGCGGCGGCCCAAAATCAAGGTGCCGCCGCCAGGCCCGCGCGCGTCGGCACAGGGGTTGCCGGCGGTAACGGCGTCCCCACGTTTTCCCCGAGAGCAACGAAAGGGAGGATGAAATGGACAATCGTGTGGCGAAGGCGGATGTGACCATCAAGGCGCCCGTCGAGAAAGTGTGGGAAGCGCTGGTCACCCCGGCGATCATCAAGAGCTACATGTTCGGCACGGACGTGCAGTCCGAATGGAAAGCCGGCAGCCCGATCGTCTGGCAGGGCGAATACCAGGGCAAGAAGTACGAGGACCACGGCCGGATTCTGGAGGTGGTGCCGCAACACAAGCTGCGCTACAGCCACTTCAGCCCGCTGTCAGGGCTGCCCGACACACCGGAGAATTACCATCAGGTGACGATCGATCTGGCGGGCGAAGACGGCTCGGTGAAGGTGGCGCTGGCGCAGGATCAGAACCACAGCGCGCAGGCCCAGGCCGAATCGGAGAAGAACTGGAACGTGATGCTGGCCGGCCTGAAGAAGACCGTCGAGGCGGCCAGCTAAGCTCAGCGACGCTGGCGTTTCATTCGGCCGCGCTCGGTCCGCGCGGGAAGGAATGCTGCTCAGGCCTTCTTGCGCGGGGTGAGCGTGATCTGGCCGGTGATGGTGCCCAGCACCTCGCGGGCGGCGGTGGTGAAGGACTCGACGTGCTCGAGCGTGTGGGTCAACGAGAGGAACGCAGCCTCGAACTGCGCCGGCGGCAGCATGAAGCCGCGATCAAGCATGCCGTGAAAGAACTTGGCGTAGTGGGCGGTGTTGGCTTTCTTCGCGCTGGCCAGGTCCACGACCTCTTCCGAGGTGAAGAACAGCGTGAAGGCCGAACCCACGCGCTGCACCCGCGCCTTGGCCGCCGTGCGACGGACCGCGCGCGACAGCTCGTCTTCCAGGGCGCGTCCCAGGGTGTCCAGGGTTTGATAGGACCGATCATCGAGCTTTTTCAGCGTGGCCAACCCGGCGGCCACGGCCAGCGGATTCCCCGACAGCGTCCCGGCCTGATACACCGGGCCCATCGGCGCCACGGTATCCATGACGTCGCGCCGGCCGCCATACACGCCGAGAGGCAGACCGCCGCCGGCGATCTTGCCCAGGCAGGTCAGATCGGGCCGCACGCCGAACAGCTGTTGCGCGCCGCCGCGGGCGACGCGAAAACCGGTGATCACCTCGTCGAAGATCAGCAGCGTGCCGTGCTCGTCGCACATGGTTCTCAGCACGGGCAGATACGCCGGGCGCGGCAGCACCACGCCCATGTTGCAGGGGATCGGCTCGACGATGATGGCCGCCACCTGGCCCTTGTTCGTGTCCAGGGCGGCGCGCATGGCGTCGAGATCGTTGAAGGGGACGATGATGGTGTCGGCCACCGCCGACGGCGCCACGCCGGCCGACCCCGGGATCCCCAGCGTCAGCGCGCCCGAGCCGGCGGCGGCCAGCAGCTGATCGGAGTGGCCGTGGTATCCGCCGTCGACCTTGATGATCTTGTTGCGGCCGGTGAACCCGCGCGCCGCCCGCAGCGCGGACATGGTCGCTTCGGTGCCCGACGAGACCAGGCGCAGCTTGTCGATCGACGGGACCATGAACTGGATCAGCTCGCCGAATTCGGTCTCGCGCGGGGTGGGGGCGCCGAAGCTGGTGCCCTGGGCCGCGGTGTGCACGATCGCCGCCACCACGTCGGGATCGGCGTGGCCCAGGATCATCGGGCCCCACGAGGCCATGAAATCGACATAGCGGTTGCCGTCGACGTCGGTGATGTAGGGGCCGACGCCGCTGTGAATGAACACCGGCGTGCCACCGACCGCCTTGAACGCCCGCACCGGCGAGTTCACGCCGCCGGGAAATACCAGCGACGCGCGGGTGAACATTCCTTCGGAGGCTGACCGCTTGGGAGGGGTTTCGTTGGCCATGTCAGCTCCCTGCCTGGCTCATTCTGGCTTTTCACCATTCGATGCGCCGGGCTCGCCGTCGTCCTCGCCGGCTTCGTCATCGTCGTCGGTCTCTTCGTCTTCGGCGTCGGCGGAGGCTTCCTCGCCCAGATCTTCCTCGGCCAGCGGCGTGCTTTGCGCCTCGGCACGGGCGGCGGCCACCTCGGGCGACACCTCGGTCTCGCCTTCTTCCTTCTCGGCCATGCGCTCCATGGCCACCACCTGCTCGTCGCCGTCCAGGCGAATCAGGCGCACGCCCTGGGTGTTGCGGCCGATGGTGGGAATGCCGGCCACCGGCATGCGGATGAGCTTGCCGCCGTTGGTGATCAGCATGAGATCGTCGTCGTCGGTGACGATGCGAAGGCCCACCACCTTGCCGTTGCGCTCGCTGGTCTTGATGGTGATGACGCCCTTGCCGCCGCGGTTCTTGGTCGGGTAATCCGAGGTCGGCGTGCGCTTGCCGTAACCCTTCTCGCAGACGGTCAGCAGGGTCGCCGGCGCCTCGCGCGGGATCACCGCCATGCCCACCACCTCGTCGCCGCTGGCGCGCAGGCGGATGCCGCGCACGCCGCGGGCGGTGCGGCCCATCGGGCGGACGTTCTCCTCGCGAAAGCGAATGGCCCAGCCGTTGCGCGTGCCGAGCAGCAGATCCGACGCGCCTTCGGTGATGCGCACGCCCACCAGGGCGTCGGTGTCGACGATGGAAAGGGCGATGATCCCCGAGGTGCGAATATTGCCGAACAGGTTCAGCGAGGTTTTCTTGATCAGGCCGTTGCGGGTGGCCATCACCACGAACGCGCCTTCGGAGAACTCGCGCACCGGCAGCAGGGCGACCACGCGCTCGCCTTCTTGCAGCGGGATCAAGTTGACGAAGGCCTTGCCCTTGGCGGTGCGGCCGGCTTGCGGGACCTCCCAGATTTTCTTCGAATAGGCTCGCCCCTGGCTGGTGAACATCAGCAGCGTGTCGTGCGTCGACGCCACGAACAGCTGGGCCACGAAGTCTTCCTCGTGTGTCGCCGCACCGGTGATGCCACGGCCGCCGCGGCGCTGGGCCCTGTACAGCGTCTTCGGGTTGCGCTTGACGTAGCCGCCATGGGTGACGGTGACGACCATCTCCTCGGGCGCGATCATGTCCTCGATGTCGATGTCGGCGGCGATGTCGATGATCTCGGTGCGGCGCACGTCGTTGTATTGCGCCTTGACCTCGGCCATCTCCGCGATGACCACGTTCATGAGGACGGTGTCGCTGCCCAGGATCTCTTCCAGGCGGGCGATCAGCTCGCCGACCTCTTTGATCTCGGCCATCAGGGCGTCGCGCTCGAGGCCGGTCAGCTTGGCCAGGCGCATGTCCAGGATGGCCTGGGCCTGCCGCGGCGACAGATCGAAGCTGGCCATCAAACCGGACTTCGCCGACTCGGTGTCCTTCGACGAGCGGATGAGGTCGATGACCGCGTCGATGTTGTCGACGGCGATCTTCAAGCCCTCCAAGATGTGCATCCGGTCGCGGGCCTGGCGCAGATCGAACATCGTCCGCCGCGTGACCACCTCCCGGCGGTGCGCGACAAAGTGCTGCAGCGCTTGCTTCAGCGACAGGATCTGCGGCCGGCCTTCGACGATGGCCAGCATGTTGATGCCGAAGGATTCCTGCAGCGGCGTCATCTTCCAGAGGTTGTTCAGCACCACCTCGGGGACGGCGTCCTTCTTGAGATCGACGACCACCCGCATGCCGTCGCGGTCAGACTCGTCGCGGATGTCGGAGATGCCTTCGATGCGCTTGTCACGCACCAGCTCGGCGATCTTTTCGATCAGCTTGGCCTTGTTGACCTGGTACGGAATCTCCGTCGCGACGATCGATTTGCGGCCGGTCTTGGGGTGCTCTTCGATGCTGGTACGAGCGCGCATCAGCAGGGCGCCGCGACCGCTTTCGTAGGCGGCCCGGATGCCGCCGCGGCCGCAGATGAAGCCACCGGTGGGAAAATCCGGGCCGGGCACCATCTCGCACAGATCGTCGACGCTGATGTCGGGGTTCTTGGCCAGCGCGATGGCGGCGTCGACGATCTCGCCCAGGTTGTGCGGCGGGATGTTGGTGGCCATGCCGACCGCGATGCCGGAGGCGCCGTTGACCAGCAGGTTCGGAAACCGCGCCGGCAGCACCGTCGGCTCGACTTCCTTGTCGTCATAGTTGGGCTGGAAGTCGACGGTCTCTTTGTCGATGTCGGCCAGCAGCTCGCCGCCGATCTTTTCCATCCGGCACTCGGTGTACCGGTAGGCGGCCGGCGGATCGCCGTCGATCGATCCGAAGTTTCCTTGCCCGTCGATCAGCGTGTACCGCATGGCGAAGTCCTGGGCCAGGCGGACCAAGGCGTCGTAGGCGGCGCTGTCGCCGTGCGGGTGGAAGCGACCGAGCACGTCGCCGACCACGCGGGCGCATTTGATGTACGCGCGGTTCCAGACGTTGTTGGTGAGGTGCTGGGTGTAAAGAATCCGACGGTGAACCGGCTTCAGGCCGTCACGCACGTCAGGCAACGCGCGCGAGACGATGACGCTCATGGCGTAATCCATGAACGCCGACTTCATCTCCTCCTCGATGGCGATCGGGATGCGGTTATTGGGGATAGGTGCCGCGCCGTCAGCCGTCATTTAGAGACCTCTTATACGTGAAACGAACCCGCGGTTCCATACCACGGGCAGGCCTGCCGGCGACGGCGATCCGACGGCGGGAGCAGGGTTTTTCCCGCCCGCCGATGGGCCCGCCACTACTCGGACGTCAGCGTTCCGGTGACCGACAACGTGCACGTTCCGGTCGGTGCCAGCGTTGTTTTGGGCAAGCAATTGTTGGTGTTCTTCGGGTCCGCGGGGTTGGTGTAGTCCTTGTACGTGGCGTTGACGTTGCCGTTCACCTGGGCGGTGGCGCCGTCGCTGCTGCTGAACGCGAACGACTGCCCCATCCAGGTGAAGTCCGTGCAACCGCCACTGGACGTGCAGGTCTGCCCGGGCTCCAGCGTGCCGGTGGCGGTGTTGCCGACGGCGTTGAAGTCGAGGATCCACCCACAGTAATAGTCGGCGACCACCGTGCTGCCGCTGCCGGCGGAGACGTCCATGTTGTCGGCGGGCCCCTTGAGTGGCTTGCTCTGGCTGGTGCCGTCGCTGCAGGTGATGGTCAAAGTGCCGCTGGAAAAGTCCCAGGTGCCCAGCAAGAGGTTGCGGCTGACCACGCTGCTGCCGCCGGTGCCCGACGAACCGCCCGTGTCGGCGCCGCCAGTGCCCGACGAGCCGCCCGAACCGCTGGACGGATTGGCCCCGCTTTTCCAGCAGGTGTGTCCCATCACGCAGTGATAACCCTTCGGGCAGCTTTCGCCCGTGCCGCACAGAAGCTCGCCGTCCTTGAAATCGGGCGAGTAGGTGCAGGCGTTCGAGGCGGCCAATCCCAGCGTCGTCAGAGCCAGCGCGGCGCGCGCGACCGTCGGCAGGCGCATCAGAACGTCATCCCCAGCGACGCCGAGGCGCCATTGCGCGTGACCGAAGGAACCACCGTTACGCCCGCCGGCCCGGAAGACTCCGACTGATGGCCCATCACATAGCAGACCACACCGGCGATCAACGAGGCGCCCCCGATGCCCAGGAAGGTGAACTCCAGCGTCTGGTCAGTGCGGCCGTTCTTGTCGGTGGTCTGCAACGCCGGCGTGTACATGCCGTTCATATCGGCCGCCTTGTTGATGTCGCTGGCGGCGCTCTTGGCCTCGACGCCGTATTCGGCGGCGCCGATCAGCGCGGTGACGCCGACACCGGCCAGGATCCAACCGGCAATGCGTAGGCCGCGGCCCGGGTTCGCGTCGACGGGCGCGGGTAGCGGCGGCGGTGCCGGCATGGCCACAGTAGGCGCCGGGGCGGGCGCGGTCGCTGGGCCGAGAATGGGCGGCGGTGGTGCAGCGGGCGGCGGCGCCGCGGGAACCTCCGGCGCGGCGGGCGGCGCCGGTTGCCACGGTGGCGCCCCCGGCGGCAACGATGGCTGGATGGTCTGGGTGGGGGGTGAGGTCTGCGTGGCGGTCTTTTGATCCACCAGCTTTTCCAGCTGCTTGATCTTGTCTTCGATGTCGGCGCGGTTCGGTGGATTGGGGTTGCGGCGCAGATAGGTTCGATAAAAACGCAGGGCCTGTTCCGGGTTGCCGGCCAGGCGGTGCGCCTGGGCCAGGTTGTAGAGAAACGCCGGATCGTTCTTCGCTTCGTAGGCGGCCTCGAACTCTTTGATCGCCTCCTGGTACTTGCCCAGATCGAAGAAAGCCGTGCCTTTTTGGTAGTGCTCGCGAGCGGCGGTGGTGTCCTCGGCGTGCGCCACGCCGGCCGACGCCAGCAGGCCGCACACCACCACCGCGACTGTCAGATAAGCGGACGAGCGGGGGAAGTTAGACATGGCAGGACCCGCATTATCGCCCAGTTTTCGCATCTGCGGGAGTTTTGTGGCGCCCTTCGAAGGCAAGCCCGTTACCCGCGGGCGAAAGTGGACCACCGATTGGAGGGTGGCTTTCGCGCGTTTGTACTCCTCTTATGAAGAGCGCTCTTTTGATCCAAAAAGGGCGCTCTTCCAGGAGCGCAAACGCGCGAAAGCGGCCCGCCAATGGGGTTGCTGACCTTCGCCCCGCGCGTAACGGGATCACCTTGGGAGAAGTGACCAATCATGAGGCGGACGCGGAAGAACTCCGTCCCCGGCCCGGCCAGCACCCACCCGTAGCCGCATTGCCCCTAGCGCGGGATGAACCGGCCGGCGGTCGCTTCGGCCTTCCGGAACTCTTCGATTTGCTGCAGAAACAACGGCACGATCTCCGGATCGAACTGCGAGCCCACACAGCGCTCCAGCTCGCCGCAGGCGATCTCGTGCGGCAGCGCCTTGCGATAAGCGCGGTCAGAGGTCATGGCGTCGTATGCGTCGGCGACGGCCACGATGCGGCCGATGAGCGGAATGTGATCGGCCATCAATCCCTGCGGGTATCCCGAGCCGTCCCAGGCCTCGTGGTGGCAATAACAGCCGGGCACGATGTCGCGCATGAAAGGGATCGGCTCCAGGATGCGTTTGCCCTTGGCCGGGTGCGAACGAAACATCGCCAGCTCTTCGGGCGTGAGCTTGCCAGGCTTGTTCAGCTTGTCGTTGCGGATGCCGATCTTGCCCACGTCGTGCATCAGGCCGACCTTCACCACCGTGTCGATCTCCGGTCCGGGCAGGCGCAGGCCGATGGCGATCAGGCGGGCATACATCGCCACCCGTTCCGAATGGCCGCGGGTGTAGCGATCGGATTCTTCAAGCGCGTGGGCGAACCCGATGATGGTCTGCTTGAAGTTCTCTTCCAGCGAGACGTTGGCGTTGGTGAGATCCTTGTTGGCGTCGACCAGGTTTTCGTAAAGGCGCGCGTTCTCGATCGACACTGCCGCCCGGCTGCCCAGCACGTACAGCATCTTGCGCTGGCCTTCGCTGAACTTCGAACCGCGCGTATAGCTGTACGCGTTCAACATGCCGATGATCCGGCCGGTCAGCTTGAGCGGGATGGAACAAAAGCTGACCAGGCGGCGGTTGAGATCGGGCGGCTCGGCGAGAAAACGAAACGACCGGCTGCCGTGCACCAGCAGCGGGCGATCCTCTTGAAAGATGGGCAGCACTTCGTCCAGGTTCAGGGCCGGTGCCTCGACGTCCGGCTCGGCACGCGGGGCGACCTTGCGCATCCGTTCGACGAAGCGGCCCTCGTGCTTGGGATCTTCCAGCAGCAGGCTGACCACGTCGGCGTCGACGGCGTCCAGGGTGGCGTCCAGCACCAGATCCAGCACCTTGTCCACCGCCAGCGACCCGGCGATGGCCTCGCTGATCTTGTAGATCGACAGCGCGTCTTTCAGGCGGATGTTCTCGTGCTGCAGGCGCTGGCGATCCAGCCCGCGCTGTACGATGTGCACGACCTCTTCCACCTTGAACGGCTTGAGGATGTAGTCATAGGCACCCTTCTTCATCGCCTCGATGGCGGTCTCGACGGTGCCGAAGCCGGTCATGATCACGGTGAGGACCGGGATGCTCTCCTCGGAGATCTTCTGGATCAGCTCGAGACCGGTCATGTTCGGCATCTTCAGATCGGAGATGACCAGGTTGTACGACCGGCGCCGCAGCTCGCGCAGGGCCTCGGCGCCGTCCTCCACGGTGTGGACCAGGTAGCCTTCCATGTTCAGGAAGTCCGAGAGGATCTCGCGGATCACCTTCTCGTCGTCGGCGATCAGGATGCGCGGGATCTCCGGCGTCAGCGCGTACTCGACCGGCTCGGACGCGCTCCGCGGCTCTTGCGGGACGTTTGCCGCTAGCGCTTCTCTCTCGCTACTACTCACCTGCTCATCCGCCGATCGTCTCGATCAGAGTAAACAACTTCAACGTTCGCGGCCAGCGCGGGTATTTTCGTCACCATCGCGGGCTTACCTCGCGCGGACCGGCTTTACGGAGCGACGGTGAGTGGTGGGAGGGCTCAGCCCCACGCTCATTTCATCTTGTCGCGCTGCGCTTGCAGATCTTGCCACTTTTCTTCGAGCTTTTTGGCGCTTTTTTCTTCTGACGCGGCGTCCTTCTCGGCCGACTCGAAGTCGCTGTTCTTGCCTTTCCACTGGCTCTCGAAGTCACTGACGTCCAGAGGGCTGGCGGTCTTGATGCCCTTCGCCTTGGCGACGCGGGCTTTTTCCAGCTCGACCTTGGCATTGTTGGCCTCGATGTGGGCGTCCGCCGCGGCCCCGGCCTGCTTGTCGGCGGTCCGTTTCTGGGTCAGCCATTCGATCTTTGCTTCGGCGACCTTCATGTCCAGGCCGGCTACTTCTTTGTTGTGCTCGGCGGTGTTGGCTCGGTTCTCGTCGAGAGACTTGACCGCCGCGTCCTGGTTGGAGGTGACTTGGTCGACCCGCAGCTGCGCTTGCTGGCGTTCCTTGTCGGCGATGTCCAGCTCGCGATTGGTCTCTTCCAGCTGATCGGCCACCGTGCGCCGATCGCCCTGCGACACTTCCAGGTCGCGGCGCGCGTCGAGCACCGGCTGCTGATCGCTGGCGGGGATCGCGTCCATGGCCGCGTCGTCGACTCTGTACTTCATCCCGCCGCCGCATCCGGCGGCCGACACGGCCAGCAACAACATCGTCAGTTTTTTCATGCCCGCCAAGGCGAAATGGTCCCTCATCCCGGTTTCAAGGGTTGCGCGCCGTTGATCCGATGTCGCCAATGTCGCCCAGATCGCCGAACCAGTCGAAGAACGCCCGCAGCGCTTCCTTGCGCGCGTCGTCCAGGTAATCAAAGTTGGTCCCGCGATCGACCACCTCCCAAAACTCCTTCGACGTCACGGCCAAAAGCTCGTCGCGGATCGAACGCAGGCGCTCGGGCGTCTCCATCGCCATGTCGGTATGGATGGTGCGGGCGGGCGCGGTCTTGCCGTGCAGCAGGTAATACGACGCCAGCTTGGCCTGGGCCTTGCGCACGCCGCGCAGCGCTTTTTCCTGGGCAGTGTTCTCCGCCTCCTTGTCCAACTCCAGCAGCGTGGCCAGCAGGCGATCGTGCGCCGGCGCTCCGCGATCGCTGGCCCGTTCGCACAATGTGCACAGATCGTATGCCGCCGTCTCGGCGACGAAGGACAGGCCCATCCCGCTGCCCAGCTGCGCGTAGTAACGAAAGTGCCCGGCCACGTCGATCAGCGTCGCCGTCGCGTCGGCGGTGTCGTGGTTCATCACCGCCTCGGCCAGCTGACGATACTGGTTCAGTACGTTGTAAGCCGCCCGCACGTCGCGGCCGTTCAGCGCCTGGCGCAGGAACGTGTTCATGAACTTGATGGTCATCTGGAGCACCGCTTGATCGCCGCACGCCAGCGCCGCCTCGCCGACATAGCGCGCCTCGATGGCCACCACGTGCGCCATCTCGGGCAGGCTCTGGCAGGCCTGGGCGAAGACCTCGCGGAACTGGCGCAGCACCTTCCACTCCAGCCAGGTGCGTTGCTGTTGCATATCAGCGATCGATTGCGCGGCCAGGGCCACAAAGTCCGGCGTGCGCAGCAGGGTCGGCCCGATGACGAACCAATCAGGTGGCAGCATGGTCTTTTGCGGCAGGTAACTGACCGCCACCGCCCGCAAGGCGCTGATGGCGTCGGAGGCGATCACCTTGTCCTTCTGGGCCAGGGCGTTGACGGCGATGTCGCCCAGTTGCTCCATGCTGGTCACGGTGGCGGCCTGGCGCGCGATGGTGGATCGGGCGCCGCCTCGGTCGCGCGCCTCCAGCGCCGCGCGCAGCGTCTGGTCACCAATGCGGGCGATGACTTTTTCTGGATCGAGAAAGTCGAACACGTAAGCGAAGTACGGCACCAGCAGCAGCAATCCGCAGGTCGCCACCGCGATGGTCGCGGCGATGGTCGCTTGCGGGACATAGTCGTGCGTGACGGCAAAGCTGACCCACAGCGAATCGACGCAGGCCACCACGAAGAAACCCATCACGGTCAAGCTGATGCGATCGCGAAAGAACATCTCCGCCACGCGCGGCGTGTACCGATTGGCCGCCAGCTGCACCACGATCGACACCACGGTGATGGCGATGCCCAGGACGGCGGTGATGATCTGGGCCAGGTTGGGCAACGCGTTCTGCAGCGTTCCCGGATCGAAATCGAAGAACAGCTGCACCGGCCCGCGTGATCCGTGTCGGGCGACGTCGGTGTAAAAATAGTCCAGCAGCCAGAACGACAGGAACAACGTCACCGCGAAGGCCGCCAGCAGGGCCAGCGTGCGCAGCGGGTGGCGCAAGAGGCCGCTCGGTTTGGCGGCGGGGTCGGCTACAGGTTCAACCGGCGAGGCAGCGGACATCGGCGCGCGATGGTACCCGGGATTCGGGCTCGGCGGCCACCCGGGCGATCGCCGGCGCCGGCCGCCGGCTGATACAATCGACGAGACGTGCTGCTGGCCATCGATATCGGAAACACCAACGTGGCGTTCGGTCTGTTCGACGGACACACCTTGCGCGCCGACTGGCGCCTGGACACCCGCGCCTCGCGCACCGGCGACGAGTACGCCGCTTTGTTGTCGCAGCTGTTCGCGCTGGCCAACCTCGAACTCGGGATGATTCGCGCCGTGGCCATCTCGTCGGTGGTGCCGCCCGCACTGTTTCCGATGGAGCAGCTGTGCAAGCGCCACCTGCGCGTCGAACCGCTGGTGGTCGGCCCCGGCACCAAGACCGGCATGCCCATCCTTTACGAAAACCCGCGCGAGGTCGGCGCCGACCGCATCGTCAACGCGGTGGCGGCGTACCAGCGCTGGCCGCAAGGGGCGATCGTCGTCGACTTTGGCACCGCCACCACGTTTGACGTGATCACGGCGCGCGGCGAATACGCCGGCGGGGTGATCGCGCCCGGTCTGCTGGTGTCGGCCGACGCGCTTTACCACGCCACCGCCAAGCTGCCGCGGGTGGAGATCGTCCGGCCCAAATCCGCCGTCGGTCGCAACACCGTGGCCAGTATCCAAGCGGGCCTGGTGTTCGGTTACGCCGGTCTGGTCGACGCCATCGTCGCCCGCATCAAGGCCGAGGTGGATTTTCAGCCGCACGTGGTTGGCACCGGCGGCCTGGCCGCGCTCATCGCCAAGGAATCAAAGAGCATCGTCGAATGCGACGACATGCTGACGCTGCAGGGGCTGGCTTTGATCTATGACCGAAACCGCTGACGCTGGGGCGGGCGCTGCGGTCGCCGCCGTGCCGGACGATCTGGCCGCGCGCCTCCGGGATCCAGCGACGCCCGATCAGATCGTCGCCGTCTGGGCCGCGCTGGTCGATGCGGCGGGGGCGACGTTGATCGCCGAGGCCAGCACAAGATTTCTCCGTACGCCAGCGATCGTCACCCAGCTTTACGCCAACCCGCGCGCGCCGATGGCCGCACTCAACCAGGCCATCGCGGCCTGCGCGCGCGCCGCGATCAAGGTCGACGGCATCCCGGCCTTCGATGACGTCGCCCAAGCCGTCGCGGCTGATCCCGAAGCCATTGACGCCGCCCGCGCCGATGGTTCCTTTGGCGCCGCCCTGGCCCACGCTGCCGACGAGGAAGCCGTCGCTCGTCTGCCACCCGCCGAGGCCGCCAAGAAGCGCAAAAGCCCGATCATCGACTTCACGAAGCTCAAGCTGTACGAGAAGATCCGCCTGGCCACCCTGGGCAACGCCTATTGCCGCCAGACCTTGCTGCGCGATGCGAACAAGATGGTGTCGATGGCGGCCATTCGCTCGCCCGGGATCACCGACGCCGAGGTGGTGCGCGCCGCCGGCAACCGCGCCGTCTCCGAGGAGGTCATCCGCTACATCGCCAGCAGCCGCGACTACGTGAAGTTGTACCCGGTCAAGCTGAGCTTGGTGCAAAACCCCAAGTGCCCGCTGGCGATGTCCCTGAAGCTTTTGCCGCTGCTGCACGCCGAGGACCTGAAAAACGTGGCCAAATCGCGCAATGTTCCGAGCGCTCTGTCCACCGCCGCGCGCAAGCTGGCCGCGGCGCGGGAAGCGAAGTAGATCCTGATCGTGGCCGACTCTTATCCAGAGACGCTGTGGAAGTTTCCGGTTCGCGTGGCGTCGTTGCTGGCGGCGCCGCGGGCGGCGCTGGGCCGCGTGGACGCCCGGGGCGGCGGCTTCCGCGACGCCGTCATCTTGACCCTGGTCGGCGTGGTGGCGTTCCGTTTTCAGCAGCTGGCCGAGGCGGTCTTGGCCTTCAGCCAGCCTTCGCAAGGAGCGATCGGGCACCTGCTGGGGATATGGAGCAACGAGCTTTCCGAAGCGGCGATGGTGGTGATTCCAGCGGCGCTGTTGCTGACCCTGCTGGCGGGCCCGCGCCGCGATCCAGCGCAAGATCTGGAATTGGGCGCCGCTTGCTATGCCGCCTTCTTCGTGGTGCGGGGAATGGCCCGGGCGGTGAACGCCCTGGTCGGCGAGCGCGTGATTCCCGACGTCGTGAGCTATGTGCCGGCGGCCATCGCCACGCTGTGGTTGATGGGGCACGCGCTGCTGGTGATTCGCCAGCGCTCGCCCGCGCCGGTCGAGCCCGACGGGACGACCGTGCCCGCGACCGGGGTGCCACCGCCGCCCGTCGCTGCGGCGCCGGTGGTCGACGGTCCGGCCGCGCCCGCCGCGCGCCGCCGCCTGGTCGGCGCCCTGCTGTTCGTCGCCACCGTGGTGGGCGTCGGCCTAGGCGGCAACGCGGTGTGGGCGGTGCGCCGCCTGGACGCCCTCAAGCCAATGGCGCGCGGCCTGGACGCGCCCGACTTCGAGCTGCCGCGCATCGACGGCCATCCAGGTTCGCTGGCGTTGTCGTCGTTCCGCGGCCAGGTGGTCCTGCTGGATTTTTGGGCCACCTGGTGCGGCCCGTGCATCGAGATGATCCCGACCATGGAGAAGCTGCACCACGAGTGGAGCGGGCGCGGGGTGGCGTTTTTGGGCGTGAACTCCGATGGGGGGCAGACCAGCGAGGGCGACATCCGCGCGTTCTTGCAGCGGCGGCCGGCGCCTTACCCGATGGTCCTCGACGACGGGCGGGCCAACGCCGCCTATCGCATCAGGTTCCTGCCGCAGTTCGTGCTGATCTCGCGCGAGGGGACAGTGTTGCGATCGTTCACCGGCATCAACGGCAGCGCCACCTTCGGCGAGGCGTTCGAACGCGCGCTGGCGCAGTAACCGGCCGCCGGCGGCTCACTCGCGGCGGGCCACTTCCTCGGTGAAATAGGCGCTGCGGTGGCGGGCGTTCGGCAGGTGGCTGTCCCAGCACGACGCCGAACAGAACATCAGCTTCACCCGGCCCGAGTTGCAGGTGCTGACCGAGCACTTGATCACCTTGCCACCGACAGCGATCGGTTTGCGGCACATCGAGCAGACGAACGCAGGCGCTGGCGTCATTTAGTCCTTCGTGCCTCCGGAGCCCAAGGTAACGCCTTCCGCTTCGTGAGGCGAGCCGTCCGCGCGCAGCTGCGATAAAATTGTCAGGCGTGCGTTTGGGGACGTGCATCTTGGTCGAGCTCGGTCTGGCGGGGACGCTCCTCGCGGGGCTGGGCGTGGTCGGCGCGCGCGGCGTGGGCGAGCTTCGGCACACGCTGGCCAGCCGGCCCATTCACGCCCCGCCCGAGCCGACACCTGCGCCGATGCTGGCGGTGCGGCGCGATCTGTCGCAGGTGCCGGACCTGCGCGTGGCCATCGAATCGGCCGGCACCTTCCTGGGCATGGCCGACGAGCTGTTGCTGGAACGGGTGCGCACGCAGCCCATCGTGCGCTTCAAGTTGAACCATGGCGGATCGTCGCTGTCGTTCCGGGTCGACTTCGCCGACGGCTCGCGGGCGGCCTTCAAACCGGCGCAGACCAATTCGCAGACCATCCCGCGCAGGGAGGTGGCGGCGTATCGCCTCAATCGCCTGCTGGGATTGAACGCCGTGCCGCCCGCCGCTCCGCGCGCGGTCAGCCGCGACGAACTGCTGGCCCACCTGCACCCGGACAGCGCGCCCGCGCTGCCGCGCATCCAGGCCGAGACCATCTTCGGCCCCACCGGCAAGACGCTGGGCGAGGCGTCGTACTGGATCCCGATCATCAAAGACTCGGGTTTCGACACCCCGACCGGCAAGCAGCAGATGGCCGCCTGGCTGACCGCCGGCGAACCGATCCCCGTCGACCAGCGCGCGATCGCCGCCCAGCTTTCCGATCTGGTGGTGTTCGATTTTCTCACCTCGAACCCGGATCGCTTTTCGGGCGGCAACATGAAGGTGTCGCCCGACGGCACGCAGCTTTATTTCATGGACAACACCATGTCCTTCTTCGTCGAGCCGGAGGGCAACCCGAAGACGCGCCAGATGCTGGAGAAGACCCAGCGCTTCTCGCGCTCGCTGTACCAGGCGCTGGAACGCATCAGCGTGCCGACCCTGCAGCGCATCCTGTCGGAGGAGGACGGCGCGCCGTACGAGATCCTCACCGCGGCCGAGATCGGCTCGGTGGTCTCGCGCCGCGACGTCGTGCGCCACCACATTGATGAGCTGATCGCGGCGATGGGGCCCCGCGCGGTGCTGGTTTTTCCCTGAGCCAAGCGGGTGGCGGGCGAAGGCGCGTGCTAAGCTCCCGCGCTTTCCGCTCATGAACGTCCATTTTGTATCGCTCGGCTGTCCCAAGAACCGCGTCGACACCGAGGTCATGCTGGGCCACACCGCCGGCGCCGGGCACACCGTGGTAGGGGCGCCCGAGGATGCCGACGTCATCGTGGTCAACACCTGCGGTTTCATCGGCGAGGCCAAGCAAGAGTCGATCGACGCCATCTTGGAGATGGCCCGCCACAAAGAGGCCGGCACCTGCAAGCGCCTGGTGGTGGCCGGCTGCCTGTCGCAGCGTTACCCGAAAGAGCTGGCCGACGAGATGCCGGAGGTCGACACCTTCATCGGCACCGACGAGGTGGGCCTGATCGCCGACGCCATCGGCGGCGGCACCCGCCGGGTCCAGGTGGCCGAGACGCCGCGCTTTCTGTACGACGACATTGCTCCGCGCCGGCCGTCGATGGCCACCCACACCGCCTACGTCAAGATCGCCGAGGGCTGCGATCGCCCGTGCGCCTTCTGCATCATCCCCAAGTTGCGCGGCCCGCAGCGCAGCCGGCAGCCTGATTCGGTGGTGCGCGAAGCGCAGGCGCTGGCCGCCGCCGGCACGAAGGAGATCTGTCTGGTGGCGCAGGATCTCACCACCTACGGCACCGATCTGGATCCCACCGCGCCGCCGACGCTGGAATCGCTGCTGGCGCAGCTGGCGGCGGTCGACGGCCTGCGCTGGATCCGTCTGCACTATGCCTATCCCAGCGCCTGCACCGACGGTCTGCTGGACGTGATGGCCCGGGAGCCGCGGGTAGCCAAGTACCTGGACGTGCCGATCCAGCACATCGACAGCGGCGTCTTGAAATCGATGCGCCGCGGGTACGGCGAGCGCGCCGTACGCGCCCTGTGCGAACGGGTGCGCGCCCGGGTCCCCGGCGCCACGTTGCGCACCACCTTCATCGTCGGTCACCCGGGCGAAACCGACGCGGCGTTCGCCCGGCTGTGCGACTTCGTGCGCGAGGCTGATCTGGATCGGGTCGGCGTCTTCAATTACTCGCGCGAGGAGGGCACCGTCGCCGCGCTGCTGCCCGGGCGGGTCCCGAAAAAAGAGATCGACGCCCGCCGCCGCGAGCTGCTGCGCATCCAGCGCGACATCTCGAAGAAAAAACTGCGCGCCCTGCGCGACCAGACCATCGAAGTCCTGGTCGAAGGCCCCTCCGACGAGTCCGAGTACTTGTTGATGGGTCGCCACGAAGGCCAGGCCCCCGAGATCGACGGCCAGGTCTATCTGTCGCTGCCCGAAAGCGCCGGCGACGCGCCGCCGCCGGCGGCCGGCACGTTGGTGCGAGCGACCGTCACGCACACCGCCGAGTACGATCTGGCCGCGACGATCGTCTGATGATCTGGGCGCACGGGCGCTAGAAGCTAATCGCAGGGCAGTCGGCTATTCAGGTCCGGAAGGAGATCGGACCGCAGCGCCGTGCTGCACTCTCTTGACCCTCGCGCTGTTGCGCCGCGCTTGCGGCACGGCGCGAGGACCGAAAGGCGGGTCCACCGGTGGTCAAGGACCCCGGACGGTGGAACCGCGACTATCACAGATCACGCTCATTTTCGCCCCGCCCGAGGCTTTCCGCGTCACGATTCAATCGAAGTCAATCGGGCCTCGGGCTGCGGTGCTAGCCAGCTCGATCATCTTCATCATCGCCCGCGCCGCGCCCACCCGGACGTCTTCGGGCACGGTGATGCGTCGGTCCTCCGGCTCGTCGCGCAGGGTCTCGTAGACGTTTTCCAGATCCGTCGCCTTCATGTACTGGCACAGGCGGCAGGGCTTGTAGAACTGCTTTTCGGGGTGCTCGAGCTCCATGCGCACCACCAGGCCGCACTCGGTGAGGATGGCGAAACGGGTCTTCTCGGGGTGGGCGTCGACGTACTTGATCATCTGCGACGTCGACAGCACCGCGTCGGCGATCTTTTGTAGTTCGGGCCGCACCTCGCCGTGCACGACGATCACCGCCTGCGGATCGTCACGGCGAATTTTCTCCACCTCGGCGACCGTCATCTGGTGGTGCACGTGACAGGCGCCTTCCCAGGCGAAGACATTGCCGATCAATCCTTGCCGCTCGCCCTCCCGGATCAGGGGCTCGATCATCGCGGCGTATTCCTTGGGATGAAACCGGTTCGGTTCGGGTGGCGGCAGGTACATGCGCCGGGTTTTGAGGGCCACTTGATAGGCGAGATTCTGATCGGGCACGAACAGGATGTCGGGCACGTCCAGCCGCTCGGCGATGCGGGCGGCGTTCGAGCTCGTGCAACACGAATCGGACAACGCCTTCACGTCGGCGTAGGTGTTCACGTAGGTCATGGTCGCGAACCTCCGGCCAGCAGCGCGCAAGAAATCCTGGCGCTCGGCCACGTCGTCGGCGTCGACCTCGGCCAGCGAGCACAGGGCCTGCAAATTGGGCAGGTACACCGGCCGTTGCGGCGCCAGCGTGTAGCAGCCCTCGGCCATGAAGCGCACGCCGCAAAAGACCACCAACCGCGCGTCCAGATCGCGCGCCCGCACCGCCAACTCGAAAGAATCACCGACGGTGTCGGCGATCTCTTGCACCTCGGGCACCTGATAATTGTGGGCGGGGATAAAGGCGTTCTTCTCGCGCTTGAGGCGCCGAATTTCATCCCACAAGAAGGCCACCCGAGCGGCGCGATCCTCCGGCACATGACCGCCGGCCACCAGACGATCGATCGAAACAAACGACATGCTCCAGGGTTTACCGCGCGGGCGCGCTGCGGTCGACGTCGCGTCACCGAACCGTCACCCGCCTCGTGGTAGGGTCGCGCCCATGGAGCGGATGTTCGATCCCGAGATCTGGCGTTCGGTCACCGGCGGCGCCGTCGCCGAGCGGGTCCGCCGCCTGACCCGGGTGACGCCGCTGGTGCCGGCGCCCGCCCTCGGCCGTCGCAGCGGCGCTGACGTCTGGTTGAAGCTAGAAAATCTGCAGCGCACGGGCTCGTTCAAATTGCGCGGCGCTGCCGCTCGCTTGGCGGCGATCGCGCTCGACGATCATCAACCCAAACGCACGGTCATCGCCGCGTCGGCGGGAAACCACGGCCTGGGCGTGGCCTTCGCGGCGCGCGCGTTCGGGCTGCAGGCCACGGTGCTGGTCTCGGCGCAAACCCCGGAGGTCAAACGCGCCGGCATCGCCGCCCTCGGTGCCGCTGTCGAGGTCGCCGGCCCCACCTACGATCACGCGGAGGCCGAGGCCAAGCGCCGCGCCGCCGCCGATCCGCAGACCGTGTTCGTGTCGGCGTTCGACGACGATTACGTCATCGCCGGCAACGGTGGCCTGCTGGCGCGCGAGATCCTGGCCCAGCTTCCCGACGTGCAGGCGGTGGTGGTCCCCGTCGGTGGCGGCGGGCTGGCCGGTGGCCTGGGCGTCGAGATGGTGCCGCGCGGGATCAAGCTCTACGGCGCTTCGCCGGAAGCCAACTGCGCCATGCGCCGTTCGCTGGAAGATGGGCGCGCGTACACCGTCTACGAAGGCGGCCCGACGCTGGCGGAAGGTCTGGAAGGCGCGGTCAGCGAACGCACCTTCGCCATGGCCCGTGACTATTTTCCCGAGATCGCCCTGGTCAGCGAGGTGGCCATCCGCCAGGCCATCGTCTACGCCTATCGGACGCTGGGCATTCTTTGCGAGGCGTCAGCGGCGCCTGGGATCGCCGCGCTCCTCGACGACGCCAGCGCGATTCGTGGGCGGCGCACGGTGGTCGTCATCTCGGGCGGCAACATAGAACACGATCTCCTCGACCAATTGCTGGCTGGTCCGGCGCCCACCGGGGTTTAGCCGGCCCATCGTTTACAGGCGCCTTACAACTTGGTCGCCTGATCCGCAGCCGCCGTGTGGGCCCGGTTTTGCGCCGCCGACCGCAGCTCGTGGCCAGTCGGGCCAACGCCCAGCTTGGCGCGCGCCGACTGGCCGTGTCCGGCGCCGAGCACATCGCGCAGGTAGGCGGCGTACTGAAACGTGTCCGAGTGGTGTTCGTTGTGACAGCCAAGGCAAGTGGTCTCGGGCGTGTCACGGTGAACGCTGCTCGGTTCTTCCAGCCCTTTTTCGGCGACGTGGATCGATCCTGGGCCGTGGCAAGTTTCGCACTGCACGTCGGAGAGGCCCTTGCTGTGACCCAGGCTGGTGCCGCCGACCTGGCCGTAACCGGTGACGTGGCAGGCGACGCATTTGTAATCGGCTTGTTTGCCGGCGGCCACCAGCGTCTGCCAGGCTTCGGCGTGAACGGTGGTCTTCCAGAAAGCAGCAGCCGACTTGTGGCAGGTCACGCACTTGTTCATGCCGACGTAGAAGGCTCGCCCCGGTTCGGGCGGCGGTGGCGGCAGGGCATGCTTGAGGTTGACGGCGGCGATCTTGGCGTCGAGGCGCTTCATCGCCGCGCCCATCATTCCGTCCCGGCCGAGCTCGCGGTTCAAGGCGATCAAGCGATTGGTGAAATAGTTGCCCGTCGACGGCGGGGTAAAAGGCAGGGCCAACCGCGCGCGTTCGGCGGCCATTTCGCCGCGCTGGGCGCGCCTGCTGGCCACGAACGCGGTGTCGCCGCTGCTGCCTGACCAGCGCGCCAGATCGTCGTCCAGCCGTTTGATCGCGGCATCCAGCTCGGCCATGCGCGCCTGGTTGGCTTCGGCGCCGCCGGCGTCGACCAGCGCGCCGCCGCCATGGCGTAAGACCAGATCGATCCGCCCCACGCGCTGCAGCTCGTCCGCCGGCGAGACCAAGAAGGCCGCGCCGACTTTTTCCGCCCGGGTCGAGCCTTTGCCCACTTGCCGCCCCGCCACCACAAAATCAGCGCCGGCGTCGCGGGCCACCCGTCGGGCGATCGATCGATCGACCGGCGCCAGCACCACGACAATCTCCGCGCCTTCGCGGCGCAGGCGCTCGACGTCGCGGCTGGCGGCCTTGGTCGGTTCTTCGCCGGCCACGCCCAGGGTCGACGCCAGCGCCGGATCGGCCACGCCGACCAGCCCGATCTTGACGCCCCCGACGGTCTCGATGCGCGCCGGTTCGATCACCGCGGCGCCGCCCAGATTCGAGGCCAGCCGTTTCGGCTGCACCAGTCCCAGGCCGCCAATCAGGTCAGTTTCGCCGAGGCCCGCGCCGCGCAGCCCGAGGTTGGTCAGTTCAGTGGCGAGAAACTTGGCCCGCAGATCGTCCGCCGGACGTTCTTTCGGCGACACGCCACCCTCGCCGTACAGCAAGCCGCCCGCGTCCACCAGCAGCGTGGCTGCGCCTTGCTCGCGCGCCGAGCGCACCAGCGCCGCGTAGCGCGCGATGTCGCCCAGCGGATCGCTGGTGCAGCCGCACGGCTCCAGGGTGCCGTGCACCTCGGCCGTGTAAAAGATGCTGACCCGGCGTTCGCCGGCGCCGGTCGCCGATCTTTCTACCGCGGCGGCGACGGCGGCTGGAGCACGCAGACCGACGCCCGGCAGGCCGGCGAGGGCGATCGTCGCCAGGCTGACCGCCAGACTTCCCCACAACACCGCTCGTGCGCTCGGCAAAGCGCCCTCACTATGCAACCATTGCCGCCGCCAGCCAATTGCCATCACGGCAACAGTGTTGGACCTTGACAGCGTCCGTTGCGGCCGATAGCCTCCCGTCCTCGATTTCGAAGGAAGACCTGATGTCCGTTATCATTCGACTCACGCGCGCCGGAAGCAAAAAAGTTCCCTTTTACCGGGTGGTCGCTGCTGACAAGCGCAGCCCCCGCGATGGCCGCTTCATCGAACAGCTGGGCGTCTACGACCCGCTGCGGGTGCCGGTCGAGTTCCGTGTCGATCAGCCGCGGCTGGATCACTGGCTGAAGGTGGGCGCGCTGCCCAGTCAGACGGTGGGCGAGCTGATTCGCGAGATGCGCAAGGCTGCGCCGCCCGCCGAATCGGCGGCCAAGTCGGGCAGCTAACGTCGCCTCGCGGTCCGTCGCCAAACAGCGTGACCATGACTGACAACCCTCCCAGAGCCTCCGAACGGCAGCAGGACGCGCCGTCGGGCGCCGAGCCGTCGCTGCGCGAATTGGTCGACTATCTGGCCCGCGGTCTGGTTGATCGGCCGGAAGAGGTCGAGGTGGAAGAGATCGAAGAGGCCGACGCCCTGGTCTTCGAGCTGAAAGTGGCCGAAGAAGATCTGGGCAAGGTGATCGGCAAGCAGGGTCGCACCGCGAAGGCGCTGCGGACCATTCTTTCGGCGGCGTCGGCCAAGCTGCGCCGCCGGGTCATCCTCGAGATTCTCGAGTAACGGCGAGGCCGCGGTTGTACGACCCGGACACGCTGGCCATCGGCGTGCTGGGCAAGCCGCACGGCCTGCGCGGCGAGATCGTCCTGCGGCAGTACAACAGCGTCGGACGGGTGCGATCGCAGCTACCCACCGACGGCGACGCGGTGGAACTGGTGCGCGACGGGCAGACGATGCGAAAGCGCCTGCGTTCCTGCCGCCCGCTGGGCGAGACCTTGGTGCTGGCCTTCGAAGGGGCCGATTCACCCGATGCCGTCCGGGTCTTCACTCACTGGGAGGTACGGGTGGCGCGCCGGGCGTTGCCGGCCCTGGCGCCCGGCGAATATTTTGTCGAGGACGTGGTCGGCTGCGACGTGCTGAACGCCGACGGACAGCGACTGGGCCAGGCCACCGGAACGTTCTGGAACGGCGCCCACGACGTGATGACGGTTTCTTTGGCCGAAAAGAAAGGCGCCGCCGAGATGCTGATTCCCATGGTGCCGGCGGTGATGCTGGCGGTGGACGCTGGCGCGCGGGTGGTGCGCGTCGCCTGGGAGGCGGGCGACGATGAGTGACGCTGACGCCGCTCCTCTGGTCACGTTCGAGCTGGTCACGCTTTTCCCCGAGGTTTTCGCGGGAATCTTGGCGACGTCGCTGCTCGGCAAGGCGATCGGCGCCGGCGTGCTGGCGGTGCACGCGACCAACCCACGCGACTTCGGCAAGGGGCGGCACCGCTCGGTCGACGACACACCATACGGCGGTGGGCCCGGGATGATCCTGGGCGTCGAGCCGGTGGCGGCGGCCCTGCAAGCGATCACCGAGGCGCGCGGATCCTCCCACCGCGTGCTGCTGTCGCCGCAAGGCGCGCTCTTCGACCAGCGACGGGCCGAGGCGCTGTCACGTCTGTCGCGTGTCACGCTGATCTGCGGTCGCTATGAAGGCTTCGACGAACGTGTGGGCCAGGCGCTGTGCGACGAACAGCTGAGCATCGGGGACTATGTGCTGGCGGGCGGCGAACTGGCGGCGGCGGTGATCGTCGAAGCGGTGGCGCGCCTGGTGCCTGGGGTTCTGGGCTGCGGGATGTCCGCCTGCGACGAATCGTTCTCGCGCGGGAGGCTGGAATACCCACAGTGGACCCGGCCCGAGGTCTGGCAAGGTCTGGCCGTGCCACCGGTCATGCTGTCTGGCGACCACCAAGCTATCGCCCGTTTTCGTCTGCGCGAGGCGGCCCGCCGGACCCGCGAACGCCGCCCCGATTTGCTGGCCGCGTGGCCTTTGACCCCCGAAGAAAAGCGGGCTCTCGGCCAAGAAGAGCCGACTGGACCTGGGCGCGAAGAAGGCCAAAGCGGCGCCAAAGGCCGTCCTGGGCCTTGACTACCGGGTCAGGGCCGACTAGGAATAACCCCCCTTATGAGCCAGCACCCTCTGATCAAAGAGATCGAGACCAGCTTCAGCCGCACGGATATCCCGCACTTTCGTTCCGGGGACAGCGTCCGCGTGCACACCCTCATCAAAGAGGGCGACAAGGAGCGCGTGCAGATCTTCGAGGGCGTGGTCATCGGCCAGCATCGCGGCGGCTCGCGGGCGTCGTTCACGGTCCGCAAGATCTCGTACGGCGTGGGCGTCGAGCGTATTTTCCCGGTGCACACCTCGCGCATCGAGCGCATCGAGATCGTGCAGAAAGGCCACGTTCGTCGGGCTCGGCTCAATTACCTGCGCGAGCTGCAGGGTCGCGCCGCCCGCATCAAGAGCGAGAAGACCACGCAGGACAACGAAGTCGCCGCGCCGGCCGCTGCTGTTCCGCCGGTCGCGCCCCAAGGCTAGTTCGGCGGAGAGGCCGGTCGTGTCCACCGGTCGTCTGGCCGGGCGTCCCGGGACCGGACGTCACGCCGAGGAGCTGGCGATAGCCCTGCTGGAACGGGCCGGCCTGCGCATCGTTGCGCGTAACTGGCGCCGGCCGGAGGGTGAGCTCGACCTGGTGGCCGACGACGCAGGCACCTGCGTCTTCGTCGAGGTCCGCTCGCGCACCGGCGACGATCACGGCCATCCGCTGGATTCGATCACCGCCCGCAAACGCGCCCAGGTGATTCGCGCCGCCCGCTTGTTTCTCGAGGCTGAACCAATCGCCGCCGTTGGGTTCCGCTTCGACGTTGTCGCGGTGACGTTTCCCGAGGGCAGCGGCGACCCAGAGGTCGTCCACCTGCCAAACGCCTTCGACCTCAGCGGTGTTTAGCCGCTCCTGAGCTTGGTGGGCCCACGCCTCCTGCGCTCAGTGGACGTTCTTGCAGGTACTGCCGGAGCCGGATTTGCACGAAGCTGGCTCGTCGAGCTGGCCACTCGGTGTGTCGATGAAGTCCCGGCAGATGCAAACTTTTTGGCAGCAAAAGTCGCCGACCTCGGTGGCCACGCCGCAGACGAAGCCGCTCTTGCAGCGCTTGTCGTCGGCGGCGCTGGAGCGCAGCTCGCCGTCGCTGCAGTCGTCGTCCGTCGAGCACTCGGCGGTGCAGTAAGGGCTGTCGTCGGTGGTCTTCATCGCCGCCGGCAGGACGCAGATGCGGCTAGGACAGGCGAGCACCTCGCCCGAGATGGTGGCGTTGGTCCCCGCGCTGCTGGAGCCACCGTCATCGGGCACCCCCAGGTTGCACGGTCGACCGAGGTGCTTGTTCTCGCAGCCGAATAGGCTCATCGCCAGAAGCGCGAAAGCAACAGGAGAGCACGAAATAGACATGGCACGGCGCAGCGAGAACCTCATGGGGACTCCTCCGGTCCGGGGAAAAGCGCTGACTGGGGAACCAGAAAGTTTGACGTCACTTTTGATCGGGGGGGCGGGGCGCGCTCGTCACCGGCTGCGGGGCCGACGGAGGGCGGCGCCATGTTACCCACCACTCCACACCTGTCAAGCGCAGAGTGGCCGGCAGACACGCGACACGGATCAGTTTCATTGCTGGTTTATTTACTGGATTTACCGCATCTTGAGATGCCAAACCCCATCAAATGACCCACTTGACATGGCAGATCTCGTTTCATAGCATGGCTCGGTTTTAGGGTGAGCCGTTACACGTCATCACACGCCACTGTCAGGCCCTGTGGTTAACGCGATTGCCGCCCAGGCCCCCACAACCCCCGGGAACACCAGCGAGGATTGCAGATGAGCGGAATGCGCGCAGTGGGCATCGTCACGATTGGTTCGCTGTTGCTCGCCTCGTCGGCAGCTGTTGCACAGAAAAAGAAGAAAAAGGCGGATTTTCAGCCTGACTCCACCGCTGTCGGCGACCAGCCGTCAAAGGTCCTCGAACGCGCGTTCAAACTCTATGACGGCGACGATTTCACGCAGGCGTCGATCGAGTTGAACAAGGTCATCGAAAACGAGACCGGCGACACAGAAGGCAACAAGCAGAAGGCCGAGTTCTGGATGGGCAAGGCCTTGTACAACATGAAGTATTACTCGGCCTCTCTGTCGTACTTCGACCGGGTGGTGCAAAAGGGGCCGTCGCACGCCTATTACAACGCCACCTTGAAGTGGCTGGCTTCGTTGTCGCGGCAGTTGCCGGACTCCACCGGTATTCTGGAAAAGATCGGAAAATACAACCGCGCCGAGCTGGACCAACCGGCGCTGGAAAAGGTCAAGGACGAACTTTACTTCCTGCTTGGCAAGTACAACTACCAGAAGGGCAGCTTAAAAGAAGCGGTGTCCTTGTTCAGCGCGGTCCCCCCCACCAGTGAGTTCTACGTTCAGGCCAAGCTGTTCGAAGGCGCCACCTACGTGCGTGAGTTGCAGGGCAAGCCGGCTGTCGAGGCGTTCAAAGAGGTTCTTCGCGTCTCGACCGACAGCTCCGACCCGAAGATCAAGACGTTCGAAGATCTGGCCAACCTGTCGCTGGCGCGAACGTTCTACTCGACCGGCCAGTTCGACCTGGCGGTGAAGTACTTCGACCGCGTGTCGCAAGATTCGTACGACTGGCCGAACAGCTTGTTCGAGTCGTCTTGGGCCAACTTCATGCTCAAACAGAAGGGTTATCCCAAAGCGCTGGGCAACATCCACACCCTCCAGGCGCCGTATTTCGAGAACTTCATCAAGCCCGAATCAATCGCCGAGGCGCTGTCAGTCAAAGCGACGATCTATTTCTACAACTGCCTTTACGACCGCGCCGGCGAGGCGATCAGAGAGTTCAACGCCGTCTACCCGCAGCTTTTTCAGGACCTGAAAAAGCTGGTCACGTCGACCACCGACAACACCGCCATGTTCGAGCTGGCCACCAAGATCCGCGCCGGCAAATCTGGCCTGCCCGATGCCACCGAGCGCGCGGCGCGCGGCGATCTCGGCGACCTCAGCCTGGCCAAGCGGTTCCAATATGTGGACGAGCTGGACCGCGAGCTCAAGCAGCATGACCGGGCCGAAGCGGATTGGAAGTCGACCAACATCGCCCAGGCGGTTTTCGCCGACGTGACGCTGCAGCGGTCGCTGGCGGTGAACGAGGCAGGCGATCTGGCCCGTCGTCGGTTGATCCGTCTGACCCAGGAGCTGGCCCAGTTGATCAAGCGCGTCATCAAGATCGAGTACGAAATCCTGCAGGGCCAGCGCGGCAGTCTGGAGCAGGAAGTGATTCAGGAGCAGCAGATCCTCAAGAACGGCCCGCAGCGCCGCGCCGAAGAAATTCGCGTCGACGATGAGCACGACATCTGGCCGTTCACCGGGGAGTACTGGCGCGACGAGCTCGGCTATTACCGGGTGCGGGTGTCCAATCGCTGCGAGCGCAGCGCGCCGGAAGGCGCCCCCACCACTGCCGATCCGTCCATGTCAAACGCCGGGGGCGAAGCTGCTCCCAAGCCGTAGTTGATGGATTTCCCTGGCCGTGGATGTAAAAAGAAAGAGGCGACTTTTTTTGCGCGCGTTTCCCGCGCGGTCTCTCTTAAAGGTGGATGGCGGCGCGCCCCCGTGCGCCGTTCCGAACGTGTCAACAGCGGAGCCAACATGACCATTGTGCAAGTGGGTTTCTCTAGCAAACTGGTGCGCGCGCTGGTGACGGCGCTGGCCTTGGCCGGTCCCGGCACCGCGTTGGCGGCGGACGCCCCCCCGCCGAAGGCGCGCTATCAGAAGCAGGAGAAAGAAGTTCAGGCGACGCAGACCAACCTGACCAAGCCGCAGGCGCCGCCGCCCGAGAAGAAAGAGACGGGCCCGACCATCACGGTCGATCAGTTCGTCCAGGGCAAGCAGAAGCAGATCGACAAGCTGGTCGATCTGCAGATCGAAAAGATGCGGCGGCTCATCAATGTCACCCAGGACGACGATCCGCAGAAGGCCGACTTCTGGTTCCGTCTGGCCGAGCTTTACGCCGACAAAGAGCACTATTTCAATTATCAAGCGCGCTCGCTGGACCAGAAGATCTTCGACGCGCCGCCGGCGCAGAAGACGACGCTGACGAACCAGCAAAAGCAGTACGAGTCACAAGAGCAGAAGTGGCTCCTCGACGCGGTGAAGAGCTACATCGCCGCCACCCGCTATCGCAAGTACGAGCGCATGGACGAGGTACTCTTCAAGCTGGCGTACCTTCTGACGTCGGTGAAGAAGGAAGACCAGGCGCGCGAGTTCTTTCACCGCCTGATCAAGGACTACCCGAACTCGAAGTACATCCCCGACGCCTATCTGTCGTTCGCCGAGTTCTATTTCAACAAGGGCGAGATGGACTCGGCGATGAAGTTTTACGAGAAGGTCGAGCAGTTCCCCAAGTCCAGCGTCTATCCCTACGCGGTCTACAAGAAGGGGTGGTGCTACGTGAATCTGGGCGACCACAAGACGGCGCTGGAGACGTTCGTCTCGGTGGTGCGGATGACCCAAGATCCAAAAAGCAACATCAACGCCCAGCAGAAGTCGGCGCTGGCCAAAGAGGCCAAGAAGGACATCGTCAAGTCGTACTCGCACGTCGGCGGTCCCGACAAGGCGTGGGAGTTCTTCCAGCGCACCGGCGGCGACTTCGCCCCAAAGATGATGGAGGCTCTGGCCGAGATTTACTGGGAACAGGGCAAGTTCGGCGATTCGACGCGCGTGTACCGCAAGGTGATCTCCATGAATATGGATTCACCGCGCATCTGCGAGTGGCAGAACAAGATCGTGCGCAACACCCTGTCACAGGGTTCGAAGCGCGATCAGGTACAAGAGCTGCAGCGCCTGGGCGCGGTCTATGACCGTGTTCATGAAATGAAGGGCGTGAAGAAAGACCAGCTGGAAGAATGCAAGGTCGCCTTCCACGACACCACGAAAGAGCTGGCGCTGATCTGGCACAAGGAAGCGCAGAAGACGAAGAACCAGGACACATATGCCCTGACCAAGTTCGTCTACAAAGAGTTCCTGGACCACTTCACCGACGATAAGGACGCTTACGATATGTCCTTCTACTACGGCGAGCTTTTGTGGACCCTGGAACAGTGGAAGGACGCCGCCGAGCAGTACACCAAGGTCGTCAAGATGAATACCAAGGGCAAGTACGTGAAGGATGCGGCCTATGCCGCCGTGCTGGCCTGGAAGAACGCGCTGAACGTCGACGACCACGAACAGCGTGAGGCGGTCGAACAGGACCGCGGCAAGTTCAAGGACAAGCACAAGTTCGATCCGATGCCGATCCCCGAATACCAGAAGAAGATGATCGCCGCCTTCGACACGTACATTCAGTACGTGCCGGACGCGCCCGAGCTGGTGACCATCAAGTATCGCAAGGCGCGCATCTACTATGAGTACAACCACTTCGACGAGGCGGCGCCGCTGTTCGGCGACATCGTCGAAAAGCACCCCAAGCACGAACTGGCGATCTACTCGGCGAACCTTTGGCTCGATTGTTTGAATGCGCAGGGCAAGACCAAGGAAGTCGTCGCGTTGGTCGATAAGTTCCTCGAGATGCCGGACCTGATGAAGGATCCGGAGTTCGGCAAGCAAATGGTCTCGCTGAAGAGCGACACCTATGACATGGAAGGCCACGAGTACGAGAAGCTGCACAACTTCAAAGAGTGTGGGCGCTCGATGCTGGCGTCGGCCGATGCGTTGCCGGAACACCCGAAGCATGCCGAGCGGTTGTGGAACGCCGGGCAGTGCTTCCAGAACGCACACCTGGTCGGTCAGGCGCTGAAGGCGCGCCAAGAGTTGATCAAGGCCCACCCGAAGGATCCGCTGGCCCAACGGGCGCTGTTCCGCGTGGCCGCCGGCTATCACCAGCTGGCCTACTACACCAAGGCCGCCGACTATTACGAGGACTTCGCCGCCCGGTTCCCGGGCGAGAAGAAGGCAACCGACGCGCTTGGCAACGCCACCACGTTCCGCATCGGCCTCGGCGAATCGGACAAGGCAATCGCCGATATGGAATCGTTCGTGAAGTTCTACGGCTCGCGCCAGCCGCAAGACGCAGCCGGCGTCTTCTTCCAGAAGGCCGACGTCTTCGAGAAGGAAAAGAAGTACGACGAGCTGGCCCGGCACCTGGAGGACTACCTGAAAAAGTGGGGCGCCCAGGGTGGCCCCGATCGCCAGATCCTGGCCCACTTCCGGCTGGGCGAGCTGGCCTGGAAGTCATCGTGCCCGAAGGCCGCCGAAGACGGCGCTTGCTTGGAGATCAAGCGCGTGGCCGCTACCGGCCGCCAGAAGGTCATCGCCGACCTCAACAAGAAACTGGGCAAGAAAAAGAAGATCAAAGACAAGCTGCGCACCCAGTGCGGTCCGCCGACCAAGTCGAAGATCGTCCTTTTCGATCGCGGCAAGGCCCCGGCGACGAAAGCGCAGGAGCACTTCCAGACCGCGATCAAGATCTGGGCGAAGGGTGAGGCCGCGAAGCGCATCACCGGCAAGGACGTCGAGGCGCGGGCTAACTCGGCGGCGTACGCCTCGGCGGGCGCGGCGTTCTATCTGGCCGAGAAGCAATACGAGGACTTCCTGCGCATCAAGTTCCCCGAGGGCCTGGACTTCCAGACCCCCAGCCAGTACGACAGCGCGCGCAAGCAGGCGGCGACGAAGAAGAAGATGGAAGAGTCGGCGAAGAAGTTCACCGCCTACCTGGATCTGAAGGCGAAAGCCTTGGACAAGGCACGCACTACGTACCTGGACGTCTTCGGGATGAAGCAGGCGCAGTGGACCATCGCCTCGGCGGCGCGGGTCGGGCAGATTTACTCGGACTTTGCCGGTCAGCTTTACACCGCGGAGATCCCCAAGGACCTGAAAGAGATCGATCAGTGGGGCAACCAGCCGCGCCAGATCTACTGCGATCAGCTGGAAGACAAGGCTGAACCTATCGAGGCCAAGGCGGTCGAGGGCTTCGAGAAGTGTCTGAAGGCGGCCACCGATCAATCCTGGTACAACGAATGGTCGCGCCTGTGTGAGCGAGAGCTGAACCAGATGAAGCCGTCGGATTATCCGTTGGCCTCCGAGGTGAAGCCCGAGGCGGGCTATGTCTCGACCACCATGTCGCCGACGCCGGTCATTTCCGAGCTGAGTGAATCCGCGCCCGTGGCCGCCGCCGCGAGCAGCAAGTAAGGAGCCCCCGGAATGAACACGCGAGTGAAAACGGGCACGGGCACGATGATCAGCGACTCGAAGACCGCGGGGCTTCGCTGGGCGGCGGGATTGACCGCCGGTTTGGGATTGGCGTTGCAGCTCGTCGGCTGCGGCGGCGCGCCCCCCCCGGCGGCAAAGAGCGGCAGCGATCTCATCGGCGAGAGCAAGCCGGGCGCCGAACAGATCATCCCGAAGGAAAAAAAGCGCGACCTGACCGCCGACCAGAAAGCTGACTTCGCCGCGGCCATGGAACGGTATCAATCGGCCAAGAAGTCGGGAGGTCTCAGCGCTTCGGAGTGCAGCAGCGTGTCGGAAGCCTTCCGCGCGGCCGCCGACGCCAACCCGAACGTGCCCGAGGCCCGCTTTAATCAGGCGGCCGTTCTGCAGGAGTGCGGTCGTGAGGCGGAGGCCGTACGCATCTGGGAAGGCATGACCGAGGGCAAGAGCAAGTACGGTCCAGCCATGACCAATCTTGGGTACGTGGCCTGGAAGAACGGCGACATGCCCCGCGCCGAATCGCTGTTCACCAAGGCCATCGACGCCGATCCGCTGCACACCGTGGAGGCGCGCAATAACCTGGCGCAGATCCTCCGCGACAAGGCCCGCAAGGCGTCCTCGCCCGAAGAAAAGCGGCAGTACGTGAACCAGGCGGTGAGCAACCTGCGCACGGTGCTGGCGCTGGACAGCAACAACCTGCAGGCGTTCTCGACGCTGTCGTTCATCTACTTCGATCTCGGCATGCTGGAGATGGCCAAGCTGGTTGGCAATCAGGCCATCCGCAAAGCCGATGAGATCGCCACCGGCAAGTTCGAGGAAGAAAGAGCCGAGGACAACGCGGCGGCCAAGGCCAGCAAGAGCGGCAAGAAGGCCAAGCAGAAGGACAAAGAAAAGAAGGACGAAGAAAACGCCGCTCCTGGGTTGGCCCACGCGGTGGACGTGCGCGAGGTCGGCACCGGCGTGACCCCACAGATGAAGGTGCAGCTGGCGGTGGTGCACAACACGCTGGGCCTGGTCGAACTGCGCAAGCGCAACATCAGCCCAGCGATCAGCCAGTTCCGGCAGGCGGTGGAGCTGAACCCGGCCTTCAACGAAGCGCGCCTGAACCTGGCAGCCCTGTCGCTGAACAACCGGGACTACAAGACCGCCGAGGAGAATTTCCAGGCGGTGCTGCAGGCGCAGCCGAAGAACTACGAGGCGATGATCGGCCTTGGCGTCGCGTTGCGCGGCAACAAGAAGATCGACGATGCGGAAGCGCAGTACATCGCCGCGCAGAAGCTGGATCCGCAAAACCCTTCCAGCTATTTCAATCTGGGTTTGCTGTACCAGGATTACAAAGACGGGCAGAAGCCGGCCCTGCAGAAGGCGCAGGACTATTACCGGCAGTTTCTGGGCAAGGCCAACGGGTCAACGCCGGACGGCCTGCGCCGCGACGCTGAGAAGCGCATCAAGGACATCGACGAAATTTATGTCGCGCTGGCAGAGGCGGCCAAGCTGCAGGCCGAAGCGGAAGAGATGCAGCGCAAGGCCGAAGAGCAGCAAAAGCAGATGGAAGAGCAGATGAAGAAGCAAGAGGCCGACGAGGCCACGGCGGCCGGCAAAACCGGCGCAAAGCAGGCTGGGGCCAAACCGGCCGACGGTGCTGGCGTCACCAGCCCCCCGCCCGCTGACGGCTCGGCGGCACCGGCTGCCGCCGCCGCCGACGCCACCGCTCCCGGCGGCAAGAAAAAGAAGAAGAAATAGCCGGCATCCGGCCGCGGCTTTTTGCAAAATATTTGGGAACCCCGGAGCCAGGCGATTGTCTGAACAAGGCCCGCCGGACTCCCCAGAGCCAGGAGTATCAACATGAAGCTGCTGACATTGACCGCGTTACTAGGCCTTTTGGGCGCCTCCGGCACTGCCTTCGCTCAGGCGAAAGGTGGCGACGAAGGTGGCGACGCCAAGTACAAGGCGAAGACCGTCTACGACTTCGAGGACGACATGGTCGAAGGCGACCTGCAGCGTCCCGACGGCGAGCTGGTTAACTCTTTGAAGAAGACCGAGCACTCGAGCCTGATCGAAATTCGCAAGGACTTCATCCCCGAGATGCTGAAGTCGCTCGAAGACATTTAGGCCGCGCGCCCCACATACGCCGGCCGCTCTTGCCGCATCTCGAACCGCGACGCTTGCCGAAACCGCAGACAGGAGAGATTCAATGGCCGACGTGAAGGTCCCCCTCAAGTTCCAGATCTATAAAGGGGACGCGCTGGTTCGCGAAGAGGTCCTGACCCAGGACGTGATCAAGGTCGGTAAGCTGCCGTCTTCGCACCTGCGGATCGATGACGAAACTGTCTCGCGTATGCACGCGGTCATCGAGATCACCGGGCCGGACGAGGTGCATATCATCGACCTCGGTTCGACGCGCGGGACGCTGGTAAACGGCGAACGCGTGACCAAGACCCGTCTGCAATCGGGCGACGAAGTGATGTTCGGCGAGAGCCGCGTGGTGGTGACGTTCCTGCCCGCCCAGTACGGCGACGCCCCCGCGGCGCCCGCGCCGGTCTCCGCCCGCACGGCACGCATGCCGCCCGGCTACCAGGCGCCACCACCGCCCACCGGTTTCGCGTCGGCCCCGCCGGCGTATCAGGCGCCGGCGCCTGCGCTCTTCGAAGGCGGCGCCAACCCGGCCGCCGCCGAGGTCGAGGTGCATGACGGCTCGCGCGCGATGGAGGTGCAGACCCTCTATCACAACGTCGTCATCGGCACGCGCCACCTGTTCAATCCGGAAGGCAAGAGCACGCACAAGCAGGGGACGAACTTCCTGCTGGGCGGCGTCGCGCTCGCGGTCATCGCCTTGGCCGTGTTCGTCTACACCGCCATCGACGTCGGCCGCGAAAAGGTCGCTTACGAGGCGTGGCAGACCGCCGGCAACGAGGCCAAGAACTTCCCCTTTAAGCCGCGCACGGCCGGCAGCGACATTGTCGTGTTCGGCGGTTTGATCGTCGGCATGTCGCTGGCGTATATGGGTCTCAAACGGCGGGGCAAGACCAGCCCGAACTTCATCATTGGTTCAGACGCCGACGTCGACGCGCCGGTCTCGTCGGATTACGTACCGTCGCCGTCGCACCCGCTGGTGGCGGCCAATGGGACCGACTATGTCGTCAACGTCACCCCGCGCATGTCGGGCGAGGTCTACGTCGACAATCAGAGCTACCCGTTGCAGCAGTTCATTCAACAACGCGGGTCCAGCTTTTCGTTGCCGCCGGGTGGCCGCGCCAAGCTGGATTGCGGCGAGACCACGTTCCTGGTCAGCGCCACCGCCAAGCCGCGCGCTCTGGAGGTGCCGTTCTTTATTTGGCGCTGGGAAGAGCAGGTCTACACCGTCGGCTCGGTGGTTGCGCTGGGTCTGTTCCTGCTGATGATCTTCTCGGTCCCGCCGGATCCGAAGTCGCTGTCGCTGGATCTCTTCAACTCGGACAACCGCTTCGTCAAATTCCTGATCAAGCCGCCCGAGGAAAAAGAGGAAGAAATTCCCGAGTGGCTGAAGAAGAAAGGCCCGGAGGAACAGGGCGGCAAGGGCAAGCGCCACAAGGGCGAAGAAGGCAAGATGGGCAAGAAGACCTCCAAGAACAAGGAGGGTCTCTACGGTCTCAAGGGTCCGAAGGACAACCCGGATCCGCACCTGGCGAAGAAGCTGGCCGAGGAAGAGGCGAAGAACGCCGGCATCCTCGGGGTCCTCAAGCAGTCGGAGGGTTCGCACATCGCTTCGATCTTCGGTCGCGACGCGGCGCTGGGCAACGACGCGGACAACGTCCTCGGTGGTTTGATCGGCAACCAGATCGGCGAAGCTTACGGCGTCGGCGGTCTGGGTCTGGTCGGCACCGGCTCGGGCGGCGGCGGCACGGGTGAAGGGACCATCGGTCTTGGCAACCTGGGCACCATCGGCAAGGGTGGTGGCGGCGGCAACGGCTCGGGCTACGGCCGTGGCGCCGGCGGTTTGGGTGGTCGTCGAGCCAAGGCGCCGGACGTGATCCCCGGTCAGGCCAACGTGCGCGGTTCGCTGGATAAGGAAATCATCCGCCGCATCATTCGCCGCCACATCAACGAGGTGAAGTTCTGCTACGAGCAGGAGCTGACGAAGAAGCCGGAGCTTGGCGGCCGCATCATGGTGCAGTTCACCATCGCGGCGTCGGGTCAGGTCATCGCGTCGGTGCTGCAGAACTCGACCATGAGCAACCCGCGCGTCGAAAACTGCACCGTGCAGGCGGTGCGACGCTGGGAGTTCCCGAAGCCGCTCGGTGGCGGTATCGTCATCGTCTCGTACCCGTTCGTCCTTACCCCCGCCGGCGCCGGAGAGTGAAGCCAATGTTGAGACTGGGAACGTTCGTCAACGCACGAACCGTGGTTTTCCTGCTGGGACTGGGACTGCCCGCCTGTGAAGGCTTCGTCTGCAGCCAGGAACGCATCAAGGCCATCGAGTTGGCCAACCGCGGCGCCGAGGAGTTCAAGAACAACCTCTACGATTCGTCCGAAAAAGACCTGAAGCAGGCCATCCAGGTCGACCCGTCCTACGAGATCGCCCACTACAACCTGGGCAAGGTCTATCAAAAGCAGCGCAAGTGGGACAAAGCCGCCGAGTCGTTCGAGGCGGCCGTCCAGCGCGCGCCCAACAACGGCAATTACAGCTATGACCTCGGTGAGGCCTACCTGGAAGCGAAAGAGGTCGACAAGGCCGAGAAGGCGTTGATCGCGGCGACCAAGGCCGACCCGAAGTTGTTCAAGGCGTGGTGGCGTCTCGGCCTGGTGTACAAGATGCTCGACCGCCCGAAGGAGGCGGACGATGCCCTTCGACACGCCATCGAGGCCAACACGCGCTTTTCAAAATCATACGTCGCCCTCGGCTATCTGTACCTGGACTACGACTTCAACAAAGAGGCGGCGCAGGTGTTTCAAGGCTGCGTCACGGCCAAGGACGACGACGGCGAGTGCCACAACGGGTACGGCCTGGCTTTGAAGAATCTGAAACAGTACGAGCAAGCCACCGGCGAGTTCAAGAAGGCTATCAATCTTGACCCCGACCTGATCGACGCGCTTTACAACGCGGGGATGGCCTACGCCGACTGGTACGACGATGCTCACGGCAACGATCAGAAGGAAAACGCCCGCACGTACCTGCAGAAGTTCGTCGCCGCCGGCGGCAAGAACACCGACGCCAACTACGTCAAGGCAGCCAACGACAAGCTGTACGCGCTGTCGGGGCCCTAGCGCCGGTCACCCACCTAGGCCGACCATCGCGTTCACTCGCGACTCGCCCAACCAAAGCGACCGCCGCGCGCACCAGCGCCGACGGTCGCTTTGCTGTTTTTTGCCACGCCCCAGCGTGCTATAAAACACTCCCGATTTTCTACTCGGTTTCGCACAGTTAGGCCGGCGAGGGGGGAGGGGCCGCAGAGCTTTGGCGGGTCTTCCCAACGCGTGATCGCCGATCTCGATCGGATCTGGAGGGGACGCAGTGGACCAGCAGTCGAAGCAAGGCTCGGAGCCGGGCAAGGATGCCAAGCGCAAGAAGGACGCAGAGGACGGCGTGCCTTCTGGCGGTAACGGCTCGCACAATGGTCAAGACGACTTTCCACCAGAGCTTGCCACCCAGGCTACCGCTGCGCTTGAAGCGGAGAAGCTGTCGGTCGAAAAAGGGATCGATGCGTGGAAGAAACTCGTCGCTTCCTCGCCGGGGGCGTGGGCCCCGCGCCGCGAGCTGGCCCGCGTTTACCGCAAGGCGGAGCGCTGGAACGCCTTCGTCGAGGTGATGAAAGACGCCGTCGACAAAGCCAATTGGTCCAAGCCCGAAGACAAGATCCCCGTCCTTTTCGAGATGATCGAGATCTATCGCGACCGGCTGAAGCTGGACGTGATGGTGGTGAACGCCTTTAACCAGATCCTGAACATCCAGCCCGCCAATGTCACGGCGTCCGACGCGCTGGCCACGCAGTACGAGAACATGAAACGCTGGCCGGATCTGATCTCGCTGCTGCGCAAAAAGGCCGGCGTGGTCACCGAACCAGAAGAAAAAGTCGCGCTGCACCTGCGCGTGGCCAATTTGTTTTTGGAGAAGTTCTCCAATCAGGCCGAGGCGATCAAGTCGTTCGAGGTGATCCTCGATCTCGCGCCGGAGAACCCGGAGGCGCTGTCGTTTCTCAAGCAGATGTACGAGAAGCGGCGCGACTGGGACAAGCTGGTCGCCATTCATCAGCGTGAGATCGAGAAGATCGCTGACGCTGATTCACGCAAGATGCGGCGGATCGAAGTGGCCAAGCTGGCCTCCGAGAAGCTGAAAAAGCCGGGAATTTCCATCGATCTGTGGCGGCGCGTGCTGGCCGACGATCCGGACAACGCCGAAGCGCTGGGCGAGCTGGAAAAACTGTTCGAGCGCGAGAAGGCCTGGGGCGATCTCGGCGACGTCCTGCAAAAGCAGGTCGACGTGCTCAGCGATCCGGCGAAGAAGGCGGCCATCTTGGTCAAGCTCGGCGTGCTCTACACCGAGAAGGTGCAGGACACCGCGCGCGCTGTTTCCTCCTGGCAAGCGCTGCTCGCGGTCGAGCCAGAGAACCGCCGCGCCCAGGACGCGCTGAAGAAGCTGTACCTGCAGCAAAAGGACTGGAACGCGCTGGAGGGCTTCTACGCCTCGCAGGGCAAGTGGGACGAGCTGGTGCGGGTTTTGGAACGGCAGTCGGAGGCCGAGGACGATCCGGCGCGCGTCGGCCTGTGGAACAAGGTCGGCGAGCTTTACCGCGATCGATTGACCAAGCCGGACCGCGCGCAGAAGGCCTTCGAAAAGGCGCTGCAGCTGGATAGCCAGAACCTGGTGGCAGCGGAAGCGCTGATTCCGCTTTACCTGAAGACGAAGGACGTTCGCCATTTGGCGGACGCGCTGATGGTGCAGCTCGGCCACACCTCGAACTTCGACCAGCGGCAAGAGCGCATGCAGGCCCTGCAAGAGCTGCTGGAAGGCGAAGCAGGCGAGAAAGCCAGTGCTTTGCGCATCACCTTGCAGGCCTTCAAAGAGAATCCCACCGGCGAATGGGCGCTGGAGACATCGCGCCGCCTGGCGGTGGCATGCAACGGCTGGGCGTTGCTGGTCGAAGCGTACGAGGCGGCGCTGCCGGCAGTGAAGGCCCCGAAGGCGCGGCTGGCGGTGTTGTCGACGCTGGCGGCGGCGTACGAAAAAGAGCTGGGCAATCCGGAAGCGGCCATCGAGCGCAACCAGACCATTCTGGAGATCGCGGCGAAGGATCCGACGGCGGTCGAGGCGTTGGAGCGCCTTTACATCGTCACCGGGCGTTTCTCGGATCTGCTGGCGATCTATGACAAGAAGCTGGAGCTGGCCAAGACGGCTGACGAGCAGCTGGAGATCCGTTTCAAGCTGGCCGGTCTTTACGAGGAAGAGATCCGCCAGCCGGAGAAAGCCATCGAGCTTTACAAGGCGATCTTGAAGCAGTCGCCGACGGAGCTGCAGGCTTTGAGCGCGCTGGATCGCTTGTACGTCAGCCTGGGCCGCTGGAAAGATCTGTCCGCCACCCTGCTGACCGAGATCGATCTGACCACGGACATGTCGGCGATCGCCGAGCTGAAGTTCCGGCACGGTGGTCTACTGGAAAAGCACCTCAAGGACGCCGCCGGCGCGGTCTCCGCGTACAAAGAAGCGCTGGCGCTGGAACCCGGGCACGCCAGCGCCAAGACGGCTCTGCAGGCGTATCTCAGCCATCCGCAACTGCAGATGGCCGCCGTCGACGTGCTGGAGCCGATCTACGAACGGTCGGACGATGCCGCCCGTCTGGTCGAAGTTCAGCGCATTCGCCTCAATCAGGAAAAGAACGCCGGCAAGCGCGGCACCCTGTTGCTGCGCATCGGCGGCCTGGAAGCGAAGCTGGGCAACGCCGAGCAGGCATGGGACGCATACGCCAAAGCGGTCAGCGAGAATCCCGAGCTGACGCCGGCGCGCGAGGCGCTGGAAAATCTGGCCACCATCCTCGACAACTGGCCCGCCCTGGTGGCGCTGTACGAGGCGGCGCTGGCCAGCAAACAAAAGCTGCCCCCGCCGCTTGAGCGCGAGCTGTTGCTGGTGGTCGCGGTCGCTTACGACGAGAAGCTCGATCGGTCGGAAAAAGCGGTCGAATACTTCCGGCGCGCGCAGACCATCAAGCCGCAGGACGCCTCGGCGCTGGTGGCGCTGGAGCGTCTCTACACGCGCACCGAACGCTGGCCCGATCTGATCGACACGCTGAACAAGAAGGCCCAGTTGGTCACCGAAGCGGCAGAGCGCACGCAGATCCGCACCCGCATCGCCACCGTGTGGGAGGAAATGTTGGGGAACGCCGGCGATGCCATCGCCGCCTGGAACGTCGTCCTCAAAGACAACGCTGACAATGTCCACGCCCTCCGCGCGCTGGATCGGCTTTACCTTCAGCGCGGGAGCTTCCGCGAGCTGGCGGACAACCTGCAACGACAGCTGGCGCTGAGCACGGAACAGGCCGACACGGTGGCCTTGCTGGGCCGCCTGGGCACGCTGCGCGAACAACGTCTGGGCGACGCCGGCGGTGCGGTGGACATTTACCGCCAGATTTTGCAGGTCGAACCCGAGCACCCGCCCACGCTGGCCGCCCTGGAGCGCGTCCTGCCCGATCCGGAGCACGAGCTGACCGTCGCCGAGTTGCTGGAGCCCATTTACAAGATTCGCGGCGACTGGCCGCGCTTGATCGCGGTCTATGAAATCGAGGCCCGCCATGCCGCGGAGCCCGAGGAGCGGATCGCTCTTTACAAGCAAATCGCCGACGGATACGAGGTCGGCCTGGACGACCCGGAGCACGCCTACGAGGCGCTGGCCCGGGCGCTGAAGGAGGATCCGCAGAGCGCGGACATTCAAAGCACCATCGAACGGCTGGCCCGGGCGCTGGGCAAGCTGGACGATCTGGTGGCTCACTACGGGCGCCTGGTAGCGTCGGTCAACGATCCGACGCTGCAGAACGCGCTTTATCACAAGATCGCCCGCCTCTGCGAAACCGAGCTGGGGCAAGACCAGCAGGCGGCGGCGGCGTACGCGGCGGCGCTGGAAGTGTCGCCCCGCGATCTGTCGGCGGCCAACGCGCTGGAGCAGCTTTACCTGCGCCGCGGCGACTACGCGAACCTGGTGGTGCTGCTGCTGCGCAAGGCAGAGATCGTCGAGCGGCCCGAACAGAAGAAAGAGCTCTACTACAAGGCGGCTCAGCTTTACGAAGAGGTTCTGGAAGACATGGAGCGGGCGATCGGCGTTTACCGGCAAACGCTGACCGTCGACGAATCCGACGCCGTCGCGCTGGATCACCTGGAACGGCTGTACCTTCGTCTCGGACGCTGGGAGGACCTCAAGCACGTTTACGCCAAGAAGGCGGAGCTGGCACAGACGCCGCAGCAGAAGAAGCAGATGCTGTTCGTGCTGGGTCAGGTTTACGACCGCGAGCTGCGCGATCCGGACCGGGCGATCGAGACTTACACGTCGATCATGGATTTGGATCCGGACGACTTCGACGCCGCCCAAGCGCTGGATCGCCTTTATCTGCAGACGCAGCGTTGGTATGACCTTTTGGCGGTGCTGGAGCGCCAGACCGAGCTGGCGCCGTCGCCGGCCGAGGTGGCGTCGCTGCGCCATCGCATCGGCGAGCTATGGCGCGTGCACCTGAAAGACCTGACGCGCGCCGTGGAGGCCTATCGCCAGGTCCTGCAAATGGATCCTGGCCACGAGCAGACGCTGCGCGCGCTCGAAGAATTGATGGCCGGCCGCGAGGAGCCGGTGCTGGCGGCGGCGGTGCTGGAGCCGATCTACGAGAGCGCCGGCGAGTGGGATCGGGTGATCGCCGTCTACGAGGTCATGCAGGCCAACAGCGAAGAAGCGCCTCGGCGGGTCGAGCTGCTCTCGCGCATCGCCGAGCTGGAAGAGCGCCGGCTGTCGCACCAGAACGCGGCGTTCGAAGCGTACGGGCGTGCGCTGCACGTTGATCCCTCGAACCAGGACGTGCTGTCGCACTTGCAACGATTGGCCGGTGAGACCGGACACTGGCCGAAGCTGGCGGCGCTGTACTCGTCAGAGCTGGAGAAGATCGAGGACACCCGACGCCAGGTCGACATGCTGCTGCGTCTGGCGGCGGTCTATGAAGAAGAGACCGGTCAGGTCGACGAGGCCATCGACACCTATCGTCGGGTGGTCGAGGCCGAGCCCGACAACAGGCAGGCGTTGACCTCGCTGGATCGGTTGTACACGCGCGGTCAGCAATGGGAGCAGCTGGCCGAGGTGGTGCGGCGCGAGATCCGCATCGCAGCCACCGACCAGGACATCGTGGCGCTGACCTTCCGGCTGGCGCAGATCTACGAGCTGGCCCTTTCCGATCTGCCGAAGGCCATCGAAGCCTACCGCGACATCCTGACGGCTGATCCGGCGCACGGCGAGACGCGCGCGGCCCTGGAACGGATGTTCATGGGCGGCACGATGCAGTTCGAGATCGCCGAGGTCCTGGAGCCGCTTTATCGCGGTTCTGAAGAGTGGGAAAAGCTGCACCAGATCTACGAGGTTCAGCTGTCGCGCATCACCGACGTCGAAGAGCGCCAGAGCCTGCTGCGACGCTTGGCGGAGATCGCCGAGCAAAAGCTGGTCGATCAGGTCGCCGCCTTCGAGTGGTGGTCGCAAGCCGTGCGCGAGAACCCGGCGTCCGAGCAGGCGCTGGACGAATTGCTGCGCCTGGTGCGGTCGACGCATCAGTGGGACGCCTATGTGGCGACGATGTCGCAAGCGGCGTCGCCGGATCGTCCGCCGCGCGTGCGGCGTGACGTGCTGCTGCGCTTGGCGACGACGTTCGAGAGCGACCTTGGCGATCTGGAACGCGCCGAGCGGGCCCTCGTGCAGGTGCTGACCGAGAATCACGGTGACGTCGGCGCGCTGGCCTCGCTGGATCGCATCTACGACGCGCAGGGGATGTACGAGAACCTGGCCAACGTTCTTAAGCAGCGCATCGCCGTCACCGACGACGGCGACGAGCTGGTGCCGCTGCACCTGCGTCTCGGTCGGGTGTTCGCCGACGCGCTGGAAGACACGGAAGGGGCCATTGGCAGTTACCTGGCGGTGCTGGAACACCAGCCGCGCGCTCGCGAGGCGCTGGAGGCGCTGGAGCGGCTTTACTTCCGCACCGAACGCTGGTCCGAGCTTTACGGCGTCTACGAAAAGCTGGTCAGCGTGGCCGACGACGAAGCGACGGTCGCTTCCTGTTACGCGTGCATGGCCAAGCTGGCGGCGGAAGCCCTGGGCCAGCGGGCGCGCGCCGTCGAGCTGTGGGGCAAGGTGCTGGAGCTGCGTGGTCCCGACCCGACCGCGCTGGCCGGCCTGGCTGACCTGCACGAGGCCGCGCAAGAGTGGCGCGAGCTGACCGAGGTGCTGGAGCGTCAGGTGGCGGCCACGCCCGATCCGGAAGCGAAGATTCCCATCTACAAGCGCCTCGGCCGCATCTGGGGCGAAAAGCTCGGGCGCGAGCGCAATTCGCTGGAGAGCTGGCAGAAAGTCCTGGAGCTGGATCCGCAGGACGCGGACGCCCTGCGCGCCATCGCGGCGAATTACCGTAGCGCCGGCGCCTGGGAAGAATTGTCGCAAGCGTTGCGGCGGCTGATCCAGGTCGGGCAGCTGGGCGGCAGCGGCATCGAGCCGGGCGAGTTGATGGAGCTTTACGCCCAGCTTGGCGAGCTGGAAGGCGACACCTTGATGCGCACCCAGGACGCCATCGATGCGTGGCGCGAGGTGCTGGAGATCGACGCGCATGACTTCCGCGCGCTGGCCGCGCTGGAAAAGCTGTTCATGCAGGAGGCGCGCTGGGAAGAGAGCGTCGACATCCTGGAGCGGCGCGCGCAGGCGCTGCAGAACCCCGCCGAGCAGGTGGACGTCCTCATGCAGGCGGCCAGCTTGTGGGCCGACAAGATCGGCGACGGCGGCTCGGCGGCGCAGGTGTACGAGCGCGTGCTGCAGCTGGATCCGGCGAACCTGCTGGCGTCGCAGGAGCTGGAGCAGCTTTACCGCCAGCGCAAGAGCTGGGTGAAGCTGATCGATCTGTTGCTGGCCCGCACGGAGTTCGTCGGCGACGCGCCGGCGCGCATCACTCTGCTGACCCAGGTGGCGGAGATCTACGAGCAGCAGCTCGGCGATCGCGACAGCGCGTTCGTCACGTTGCAGGCGGCGTTTCGCGAGGATTACTCCAACGACCACGTGGCCAAGGAGCTGGAACGTCTGGCCACGGCGACCGACAAGTGGAACGACCTCATCACCGACTACACCCAGGTCGTCCAGGGGATCACCGAGACCAAACAAGCGGCGGATCTATGGGTGAAGATCGCCCGCTGGTACGATTCGGCGCTGGGACACGTCGATTACGCCATCGCCTCGGCGCAGCAGGCGTTGCAGCTGGATGCGGTGCACGTCGGCGCGTTGCACGCGTTGGAGGATTTCTACCGCAAGCAGAAACGCTGGCCCGATCTGGTGTCGGCGCTGGCCCGCCACGCCGAGGTGGAACCGGAGCCGACCCGCCGCGTGGACATCCTGCTGCAACTGGCGGACACCTACGAAACCCAGATCGGCGACGCCGCGCAGGCGATGTACGCGTACCAACGCGCGCTGGACGGCGATGAGCGCTGCATCGACGCGATCAACGCCCTGGAACGTTTGTACCGGCGCACGCAGGCCTGGGATCGCCTGGTCGACGTGCTGGCCAAGAAGTCGCAGGTGGTCGACGACACCGAACTGGCGGTGCGGCTGAAGCTGCAAGTCGGCGAGCTGTGGGAGGATCGCCTGGGCGACAACGATCGTGCGGTCGACGCCTATAAAGAGGTGTTGATGGTCGACGCCCAGAATCCGGCGGCGTTGAAGGCGCTGGATTCGCTGTACCAGAAGACCGGGCGGATGGAGGACTACCTCGAGAACCTCGAGCACCAGCTGGAGATCTCGTCTCCCGAGCCGGAAGGCGAGCGCGCGGAGATTTACCAGCGCATGGCCACGGTGTGGGAAGAGCAGTTCGGCAAGCCCGATCGCGCCGCCGACGTGCTGGAGAAGATCCTGCTCATCGACGATCGCAACCAGAAGGCGTACCGCGATCTCGAGCGCATCTACCGGCAAGAGCGCAAGTGGGAAGCGCTGGTCGACACCTACCGCAAGCACATCCTGGTCACCAACGACACCAACGAGCGCATCGAGATCTATTCGAAGATGGGGCGGGTCTATGAACAGGACCTGCGCGATCTGGAACGCGCCATCGAGGCCTATAGCGACGTCCTGAACATCGACGCCGACCACGCCGAGGCCCTGTCCGGTCAGGCGCGTTTGTACGAGGAGACCGAGCGCTGGGACCTGGCGGTCGAGTCGATGCGGAAGCTCATCAGCCGCGCGACTGAACCCAAGCAAAAGGTCGATCTGAACTACCGCCTCGGACGCATCTTCGACGAGCACATGAAGGATCCGGAGCCCGCCCAGGAATACCTGGTCGAGGCGCTGTCGCTGGATCCGACGCACGTGCCGTCGATGTTGTCGCTGCTGGGCATTTACAAGCGGCGCGGCGATTGGCTGAAGGCGGCGCAGCTGATGGTGCGGGCCGAGGCCAACACCATCAACCCGCTGGAGAAGACGCGCCTGCTTTACGACGGCGGCAAGATCTTCCAAGACAAACTAGCCGACGAGGCGCAGGCGGCGACGCTGTTCGCCCGCGTCCTGCAACTGGATCCCGAGCACGTCGAGGCGGCCGAGCCGCTGTCCGAGATCTACTTTCGGCGCGAGGAGTGGGCGCCGCTGGTGCCGATCCTCGAAATGCTGGCGCGCAAGGCCGATCGCAAGACCAACCGCGAACTGACGCTGCTTTATCACCGCCTGGCCAAGGCCACCGATCGGCTGGGCGATAACGACAAGGCCATCAAGTACTACAAGCAGTCGTACGATCTCGATTCGACGTACCTGCCGACGCTGGTGGATCGGGCGGCGCTGCTGTACCGCCTGGAACACTGGGACGACGCCTTCCGCATCTACCAGACCATCCTGGTTCACCACCGGGACGCGCAGAAGGACGACGAGATCGTCGACATCTTCTTCCGCCTGGGCCGCATCAAGCTGAAGCTGGGCGAGCGCACCAAAGCGGTGAATATGTTCGAGAAGGCGCTGGAGATTCAGCCTGGGCACAGGCAAACCTTGGGCGCGCTGACCGACCTTTACACCGACGCCGGTGACTTCGAGGCGGTGATCAAACAGAAGCGCGCGTTGCTGTCATCGCCAGCCACTGACAGCGACGAGAAGTTCAATTTGTCCGAGCAGATCGCCCAGATCTACAAAGACAAACTGAACAACCCGCAAAAGGCCATCGCCGCGCACCTGGAAGCGCTGAACCACAAGCCGACCGATCGTCAGCTTTTGCACAACCTCCTCGACCTCTTCAGCGACACCAAGCAGTGGAAGAAGGCGATGGAGATCTTGATGAAGCTGGCCGAGCTTGAGGACGGCAAGCTGAAGGCGCGGTACCTGGTGGCGGCCGGCAACATCGCCAACTACGAGCTGCACTCGACCGACGACGCGGTCGAGCTTTACAACCAAGCGCTGGATCATGACCCCGACGACCTGAAGGCGTTCGAGCGCATCGACAAGATCATGACTGCCAAGAAGGATTGGCAGAACCAGGAGCGCAACTACCGCAAGATGATCAAGCGCATCGGGCAGGATCCGCCGGCCGACAAGAAGCCGACGCAGATCGCCTTGTGGCACGCCTTGGGCGAGATCTATCGCTCGCGCCAGAAGAACTACAAGGCGGCGGTGGCGGCCTTCGAGGTGTGCGTGCAGCTGGACCCGACCGCGATGGCGCGGCACCAGATCCTGGCCGAGCTTTACCAGCTGTCAGGCCCTGACACGTACGACAAGGCCGTCCAGGAATACCGGCACCTTGTGCGGTCAACGGACGACTTCGGCCAGATGACCGTGCACATGAAGACGCTGCGCCGATTGTTTGTGGACATGCGGCAGTACGACCGCGCCTGGTGCGTGACGGCCGCCCTGGTGTTCCTGCGCAAGGCCGATCCCGAGGAGCAACAGTTCTTCGAGCAGTACCGGGCCAAGGGCTTTGTGCGGGCCAAGGCCCGCCTGACCGAAGAGCTGTGGGTGAAGAACGTCTATCACCCCAATGAAGACCGCTATATCTCGCACGTGTTCGCCACCGTCAGTCAGGGCGTGGCGTCGCTGCGGGCGCGTGAGCACAAAGAGTGGGGGCTCAAGCGCAAGGACAGGCGCGACGTCACCACCGACCAGCTCCTGTTCAGCAAGGTCTTCAACTATGTCAATCAGGTGCTCGGCGTGCCGCAGCCGGAGCTGTACCTGCGGCCGGAGATCCCCGGCGAGATCGACATGGCCAACGCGCGCGAGAAGAATCACATGATTCCTTCGTTCGTCATCGGCGCCAGCCTGCTGCAAGGGCGGCCAGAGAAGGAGCTCGCGTACGTCATCGGCAAGAAGCTGACCATGATGCGGCCGGATCACTTCGTGCGCTGGCCGATGGTGGTGCCGACCACCGCCGAGCTGAAGGTGGTGTTCCTGGCAGCGCTGCGCCTGGTGCAGCCGAAGTTCGAGGTGCGGGCCGACATGCAGCAGCCGGTGGGCCAGTATGTCGATCACCTGCGCAAGGTGATCCCGCCGCAGAACATGGAGCAGCTGGGCGTGGTGGTGCAGCGCTTTATTGCCGCCAAGGGCGAGGCCGATCTGCACAAGTGGTCGAACGCGGTGGACATGACGTCGACGCGCGCCGGTTACCTGATGTGCAACGATCTCGAGGTGGCCGTCCGCCTGGTGCAGTCCGAACCGGTGACCGTCGGCGTGGTCGAACCGAAGGAGAAGATCAAGGACCTCATCAACTGGTCCATCTCCGACGAGTACTTCACGCTGCGCGAGCACCTCGGTCTTGTGATTGGTCAATAAAGGGTCGTCCGGCGCCGCATGTCTTTGGGCCTGCTGATCGCGCTTGGACTGGCCTTCGTCGCGGCGGGCGTTCTGCTGGGCCGGTTGGTGGCGCGGCGGCGGGCGGAGGCGTGGTCGGCGGGGGTGCGGCAGGTCTCGCAGGCCATCGCGGCAGCGGCGGCCACCGAGCGGGCAGAGATCTTGCGCACCGCCGAGATCTCCGCGCGTGATGAAGCGCGCGGCTTGGGCGCGGCCTTCGAGACGTTCTGCCAGGTGCGCGAGGCCGAGCTGGCGACGGCACAAGCGCGCGTCGGCAAGCGGGTTGAAGACCAGGCGGCGCGCACCGCCCAGATCGCGACCAGCCGTCAGGGCCAGGGCGAAGCCAAGGCCCGCGCTGAAGCGCGCGAGAAGGAAGCAGGGATCTCACGCGGCGAAGCCACCGCGCACGCCCGGGCCGCCCACGCCGCGCTGGAACAGCGGGCCGGCGAAACCAAAGCGGCGCTGCGCGCGGCGCTGGTGGACAGCGAACTCGAGGACACCCGCCTCGTCGCCGCTCAGTCGTTGCGCGCCGTCGATCAAGTCCCTCCCGATGAACGCGCGCGCGACGCCCAGCGCATCATGGGCATCGCGGTGGGCCGCTTTTCCGGCCACTATCTGACCGAGCGTTTGCTGTCCACCATCCCGCTTCCCGTCGGTCCGGCGGCCGAGGCGATGGTGGGGCCCGACGAGGCGAACCTGCGGGCCATCGAATCGGTGGCGGGCGTGAAGCTGTCGCTGCTGGAATCGCGCGACGCCATTCGCTTGGAGGGCCTCGATGGCGTGGGGCGCGAGGTGGCGCGGCGCTGTCTTGGCCGCATGAGCCGCGCTCCCGTCGGAACGGTGATCGAAGCGGGGCGCGTCGCCGAAACCGCGCGCGAGATTGCCGTCCACCTGGACCGTGAGCTTTTTGATCTGGGTCGCCGCGCCTTCGCCGATCTGGAAATTCCGGCAGCCCACGCCGAGATCGTCAAGCTGGTCGGCCGACTCAATTACCGCACCAGCTTCACCCAGAACCAGTGGAAGCACGCCGTCGAGGCGGCGTTCCTGTGCGGGATGATGGCGGAGGAACTGGATCTGGATATCAAGCTGGCCCGCCGGGCTGCCCTGATGCACGACATCGGCAAGGCCTTGACGCACGAGCTCGATGGGTCGCACGCGGTGATCGGCGCCGACTATGCGCGCCGGCTGGGCGAGCAAGAGCTGGTGGCGAATGCCATCGGCGCCCATCACACCGACGAGCCTTTCAACAGCCCCTACGCCTATCTGGTCGCGGCGGCCGACGCCATGTCCGGCGCCCGCCCGGGGGCCCGTCGCCAGATGGAGGACAACTACGTCGCTCGCCTGGACGATCTGCAGCGCATCACCCGCGGTTTTCGCGGCATCGAGGAAGCCTTCGCCGTGCAGGGCGGCCGCGAGGTGCGCATCTACGTCAAGGAAGACAACGTCGACGATATGGGCGCGGTGAATCTGTCCGCCGAGGTGGCCAAGAAAATCTCGGCGGAGATGACCTTCCCCGGCCAGATTCGCGTCACCGTCATCCGCGAGTTCAAGGCCATCGAAACCGCGAACTGAAATGGGTAAACTCCCGGCGAGTCACCCATGAACGTCGTCATTCCGCCGCTGTTTTTCTATGCCCTGGGCGCGATGCTGATCACCTTCGGCGCGTTGCGGGCGGTCACCTTTGGCCGGCGCAGGCCCGAGCGCGAACTGAATGAACAAGACAACGCCGCCCGCGCCGGCGAGCGCCGCCGTCATCTGCGCTTTGGCGTCATCTGGGTGCTGATGGGGTTGTTCTTGATCGCCTCGACGGCGGGCGTGCTCAAGATGCGCTCGCCGTTTTAGCCTTCGCCTTCGACCGGCGCGCCCGCAGCAGGATGATCGCCGGCAGCGCCGCGATGGCCGCCATCAGGCACGCCACCTCGCCCAGGATGGCCATCTCGCCGAAGCCCTGCAGCGCCTGGTTGCGCGCCGCCAGCAGCGACCCGTAGCCGACGATGGTCGTCCACGAACACAGGGCCACCGCCGCGCCGGTGGAGATCACCGCCTTGACGATGTTGCCCTCCTCGCGATAGCGGGTGACCACATTCAAGGCATATTCGGCCCCGATACCGAAGGTGATGGGCAAGGCGATGAAGTTCAGGAACGTCACCCGCACGCCCGCCCATCCCGCCGCGCCCACCATGATCAGCACGCCCAACAAAAGCGTGCTCACCGCCGCCACGGCGGCCGACGGCGGGCGGATGATCATGAGGATGATCAGCACCACGGCGATCAGCGACGCTGCGGTGGCGATGGGCCCGTCGTGCAGGACCGAGCGAATCATGGCCCCGAAGACCACCGCCGAGCCGGAGGTCTCCAGCGTCTTTCCGTTGGGCAGGTGCAGGTACTGCAGAACCGCGGCGATGCGCAGCAGGTCGCGGCCGCTCCACACCGATACGCCTTTCTCGGGCGGATAAACCAGCACCACCCGTCCGACGGTGCCGTCGACCTCGGTGAAGGGCCGCCGCGCGATGGGCGGCAGATCCTGCGGGCCGACCTCGTGCAGCGCATCGGGGGGATCGACCTGCTTAATCTGGTCGCGCTCTTTTCCTTCCAGGACGTCCAGCGCCGGGTCGCGCGCCAGCTTGCGGATCTGGGCGATGATCTTCAGCTTGCGCTGCTGCTCCTCGGAGGTGCCGGGCAGGAGGTCGTAGATGGTGGCGATCTGTCCAATGACGTCGGGGCCGGGCAGTTCGGTGTCCTGCTTGCGGATGGTGGCTTTCACCGCCTCCACCTCGTCCAGCTGGTCGGCCAGGATGATGGTCGGCGAGGGCCAGCGTCCGAAGATCTTGTCGAAGCTTTTGTTGAACTGCTTGGCCTCTTCGCTGGTGTCGATCTTCGAGTTCAATTTGCGAAAGTCGTACTCGAACGGATCCTTCAGAAAGTGGGTCATTCCGAACAGCGCCAGCACCGTCGCGATGCCGAACAGCATCGCGGTGGGCTTCGGATTACGGCCGATCCAGCGCGCCAGCGGCCCCAGATCCAGCGGCGGGCGCGTCGCGCCTTTGTCGCCGCCGTCTCGGCGGTCCAGCAGCGTCAGCAGCGCCGGCAGCACGGTGAAGGTGGCGATCCAGCAGGCCAGCGCCCCCACCGCGCCCATCAAGCCGAACTGATAGAAGCCGCGAAAGCTGGTGACCATCAACGACGCGTACGCCGCCGACGCCGCGATCGATGCCACCAGGGTGCCGCGCCAGACGCCGCCGATGGCCGAGCGCAATGATTCGTCGGCCGACAGCCCCTGAGCGCGGTGCTCTTCATAACGTGACATCAGGACGATGGCGTAGTTGATGCCGTTGCCCACGATGATCGAGCCCAGGAACGCCGTCGACGAATTCAGGTAACCAAACGACAAATCAGCCACCGCGAAGGCGACGATGGCGCCCACGCCGGCCGGGATCCCGGTCAGCGGAATAGCGCGAAAACGCCTGAAATAAAGCCCGATCGACAGACCCACCAGACACAAGCAGGTGAGGGTGACGGACAGGATGTCGCGCTCGACGGCGTGGCGGGCCGCGATGGCGGTGGTGACCGGCCCGGCGATCTCGGCGGTCATCTGTGGGTGGTAACGCGACGGCGGATCGGCGGCGATGAGCTCGCCGGCGGCCCTCCACAGCGCTTCGCCGGCGTTCTCCACGAACAGGCCGCCGGGCGGCAGGGCGGCGATCCACAGGTACTGCCCGTTGTTGCTGCTGAACAGACCGTCGGGGAAACGATCATCGATGTTGTTCTGGTGGCCGATGCGCTTTTGCATCGAATCCAGCGGTTCGTCGTCACCCAGCGAGACAAACAGCGGGTTCTTGCGCTTGTTGATCTCGGTGCGCAGACGATCGCGGATACCTTCCAGGTCGTCTTCCGAAACGTACAGCCATTTGTTGCGCTGAAAGAAGTCGCGCACGTCGCGGACGTTGTACGCGGCCAGGGCCGCCACCGACGGCGGCAAGGCGCGCAGCTTGGCGGTCAGCGCCTCGGCATAACGCAGGTTGGCCGCCGGATCGGGCGAGCGAATGCCGATCAGCAGCAGCGACAGATCACCCAGCCGTTTTTGGGTCCGGGCCAGGGCCACCACGCCGGGGTCGTTGCTGGGCAAAAGCTCGGAAAAGGCCGTGCGCAGCTTCAGCCGCTTGGCCAGCAGCGTTCCGCCGGCGCCGATCAAGGCCGCCAGGATCAAGACCAGCATGGGATTGCTGGCCACCCATCGGTGGTAACGGGTCACCCCGCTCGACGGTGGCGAAGACATGGGGGCTGAAAGCTACCAGGGATTGCGGTCGATCGGGAGTTTCGACCGTCGGAGAGGGCGCTGCCTACAGTGTCGGTCAGCCCGATAGGTTTACGTGCTGTTGTTCTCGATCGTATGCTTCGATGGATGCGCCTATTTAGCTTGGATTGGTTCAGGCGCGCGGTTCCCCCCGCCGCGACCCTGTTCCTGCTTCTATGCTCGACTCGCGCCTTCGCTGTGGGCGAGGTGATCACCGACGTGCGCGTCTTGGATAATCAGCGCACGGAAGAAGACACCATTCGCTCGATCGCCGGGGTGAAGATCGGCGACACGCTGGAGCTGGACACGCTGGAGGCGGTGCGCGAACGCCTGAACAGCTCGGGCCTTTTCGCCGACACCAACGTCTGGTGGGAACAGGCTGGCGCCGGCGTGCGCATCAACATCGCGGTCAAGGACAAGTTCCCTTGGGCGCCGGTGCCGACGGCCAGCTGGTCGGCGAACAACAGAGCGATCGGCATTCTGTTCGTGCACGGCAACCTGTTCGGGCGCGGCAAGCAGATGGTGATTGGCGGCCGTCTGGCCGATCTCGACTCAGGCGCCGTGCTGGCCTACCGCGATCCCGCGTCGTTCGGAAGCTGGATCTACTGGCAGCTCCAGGGCAGTTACAAACGTGAGATTTTACCCGAGTACAACCCGGTGGTGCCGAAGCCCGACAACCCGATCCGGCAGACCACCCTCACCACCTTCGCCGTCGAGCCGCAGATCGGCGTCGCCTGGTTGCGACGGGTGAAGACGCAGGTGGCGTGGCGACTGTCGAAGGTCGAGGTGGGCGACAACGCGTCGGTCGACGCCGCGGGCCAGCCGACTCAGCTGGCGACCCGCGGCGCCGTGGTGGGCATGGGCCGCGCCGGCGTCACCTTCGATTTTCGCGCCCGCGAATTTGCCGTGATGACCGGCTCCGCGCTGAGCGGCGGGATCGACGTCGCCAGTCCCGGGTTCAAGAGTGACCTGACTTTCTGGCGTATCGGCGCCAGTTACGAACAAGGGGTGAAGTTTTTTCGCAGCCAGAACTTCATCTACAACGTCGGCGGCACAATCGGCGGCAACCTGCCATTGTGGATGGAGAACACTGCCGGCGGCCCCGATTTGCGCGGGTATCTTACGCAGCAGTTCCGCGGTGACAGCCAGCTGACCGCGAAGGTCGAGTACCATTTCCCGTTGTTCTCCATCGGGTCGATGGACTTCCGGGCGCTGGGCTTTTATGACGCCACGGCGATCTGGTTCCGTTCGCTGCCGGACATGTACCCCGCAGGTGACGCCTTCGGATATCGCATTCGCGACACGCCCGACCAGCGCACGTTCCCGGAGCAGGTGAAACAGGGGCTCGACCTGAGCCGCGACATCCATACCGACGTGGGCGCCGGCTTGCGTTTCTTCTTACGCTCGGTGGCGGTGCCGCTGGTCGGCTTCGACGCCGGCTACGGAATCGAGGCTCGAAAATGGCGTTTTCTCCTGATTGTCGGGGCGTGACAGGGTGACCAGCCAGTGACAACCACATCACCGGTTGGTGTCGGAAAGTAAACTCTATGGGTGGTGAAGGTTCACCACTGGCAGACCCTTCCCCGAAACGGGGGCGAGGAATATCCGCTGCTTAGCGCTGGGCAAGGTCGTGGCGTGTGGGTTGCTTTTGTTAACGCCAACGATGTCAGTGCTTCCTTTGTCCGTTCTGGGCTCGGCCGCCCGCGAGGCCGTTTCGTTTCGTCAACTGGCGCCGCTGCCGCTACCGAAGGTGCTGCTGTGCGATCTCGACGGGACGCTGGTGGACAGCATGCCGACCCTGGCGGACCTGGCCACCGACGTGATGGAAGAGACCTTCGGCACGCCCCGCATTCTGGCGCGCGAGCTGTACCTGGCCACCTGCGGCCTGCCCTTCATCAAGCAACTGGAAGAGATCTTCCCGGGCGACACGCGCAACACCGGCGCTTCCGACGTCTTCGAGGGCCGCAAGCCCGCCCGCTGCAGCAGCATCGGGATGCCGGTTGACACCCGCCGAGCGCTTGAGCGTTTGCGCGCCCGTGGCGTCCGCATCGCCGTCTCGTCCAACAACGGAGTCGAGAACGTGGCCACCTTCGCCCGTCAGGCCGACTTCAAATTCGATCTCGTGCTGGGGTTCGGCGGGGGCCTGGCCAAGGGCAAACCGCACCTGGACAGGTCCGCCCGCACCTTCAAGGTCGATCGCCAGGAAATGCTTTTCGTCGGCGATTCGCTGCACGACGGTGAGATCGCCGAGCGCGAGGGCGTGCCCTTCGTCGGGGTGGCCGGCACGTTCTCGCCGGAGCGGTTCACCCTGCGTTTTCCGCACGTCCCCGTGATTCGCAGGTTCTCCGCGCTGCCTGACCTGTTCGTTTGAGCGTGCGCGCAGTACCCTCGTCAGCGATGACCCACCAGGCGGGGCGTGGGTTCGACCGATCGGACGCGCCGGTGATCCTGATGGCCGCTGGCCTGGGCAGCCGGTTGGGGGCGCTGACCGCGCAGTTGCCCAAGGCGCTGATCACCGTCGCCGGCAAGCCGTTGCTGGCCTACGCCGTGGCCTTCGCCCAGGCCGTCACCAGCGGCGAGGTGATCGTCGTCGGAGGGTTTCAATACGAACGTGTGGCCGCCGAGATCGCCGACCGCGCGCTGCCGGTGACCCTGGTGCAGAACCCGCATTTTCGTGACGGCAACTTGATCTCGCTGCTGGCGGCGCGAGCGGCGGTGGGAGCGCGGGGTTTTCTGCTGATGAACGTCGACCACATTTACCGGCCGGCCATTGCCCGCCTGGCCGCGCTGCCGGCCGACGAGATCACCGCCTTCGTCGACCACGATCGCACCCTCGGCACCGACGATATGAAGGTGGCCCGCGACGACGACGGACGGGTGCGCCTCATCTCCAAGCAGCTCACCACATTCGACCGCGGTTACGTCGGCATGACCCGCGTCCCGTCGTCGGCGACGGCGCGCTACTGGGCCGAGGCGGAAGCGGCGTTGGCCGCCGAGGGCCGGGCCATCGCCGTCGAACGCGTGCTGGCCCGGCTGGCCGCGGCCGGGCAGCCGCCGCAGTGCCGCGACATCAGCGGCCACGGCTGGCTGGAGGTCGACCTGCCCGACGAGCGCGACCACGCCGAGCGCGTGCTGGCGTCGGGGAGCTGGTGACCGCCGCCTACGCGCGCGAGCTGGACGTCGCCCGCGCCGCGGCGCAGGCGGCAGCGGCGGTGATCCTGGAGCACTACTCCAAGGGCGGGATCGCCGTCGACACCAAGGCCGACGAATCGCCGGTCACCGCCGCCGACCGCGACGCCAACACGGTGATCGTCAAACAGCTGCAAGCGGCGTTTCCCGATGATGGCATCCTCAGCGAGGAGTCACCGGATGATGGCCAGCGCCTGTCCAAGCGGCGAGTGTGGATCATCGATCCGCTGGACGGCACGCGGGATTTCGTGGCCCGCACCGGCGAGTTCGCGGTGCACATCGCCCTGGCCGTCGCCGGCGCCGCCGTGCTGGGCGTGGTGGCGCGGCCGGTGACGGCGTCCGTCTTCTTCGCGGTGGCGGGCGCCGGTGCTTTTGTGGCGCGCGACGGTCAGACGGCGTCGTTGGCGGTGTCGGAGACGGCCACCCTGGCCGACCTGCGTATCGGCGTCAGCCGCTTGAACCTCAGCAGCCGGGTCGGGGCGTGCTTGCAGGCGGCCGGTCTTGACGGACGCGCGGTGGCCATGGGCGCGTCGGTGAAATACATGGCGGTGGCGGGCGGCACGCTGGACGCCGCCATCAACCTCAGCCCGGGCGAATGCGAATGGGACACCGCCGCGCCCGAGGTGATCGTGCGCGAAGCGGGCGGGCGCTTCACCGACGCCGACGGTCGGCCGTTCCGCTACAACCAGCCGAGCCCGTCGCACAAGCGCGGCAGCATCGTCAGCAACGGCCGCTGCCACGACGCCCTGGCGGCGCTGGTGGCGCCGTATGCTGACAACTTGTGACGATGGCAGAAGACCCTTCGCCGCCGCGGATCCTGGTGGCCATCGACGGCATTGACGGCAGCGGCAAGTCGATCTTCGCTCAACGGTTTTCCCTGGCGCTGGACGCCGACGGGGTGCGCACGGTTTTATTTCACGTCGACGATTTTCGCCGCCCCATCGATTGGTCGCGCACCGATCGCGCCGCGCTGGATCTTTATTACGACGACTATTATGACCTGCCGGTGCTGGACGATTGCCTGCGAGCCTTCAGCGGCGGCCAGCCGTCGGTCGACGTGCGGCTGATCGATCTGCCGTCGGGCGTGGCGCAGCCAGCGCGACGGATCGACTTCGCCGGTGTCGGTGTGGCCATCGTCGAAGGGGTCTTCGTGCGCCGGCTGGCGACCGTCGGGGCGGCGGCGACGGTGATCGTCATCGAGACCACGCCGGCGGAGGCGCGCCGACGCCTTCTCTCGCGCGACATTGCCAAGGGGCGCAGCCAGGCGGAGATCGCCCACCGTATCGCCGCTCGTTATTTTCCCGCCCAGGATCGCTATCGGGCGTTCACAGACGGGCAGCCGGCTCCGGCGGTGTCGATCGACAACGAAACGCCGAGCGCGGCCCGCCTGGCCTCGCTGGACCAGCGGCGCGTCCCGGCGGTGGTGCGGCGGGCTTTGCGCCGGCTTTTTCCCGACGGGACACCGCCGTGATAGACCAAACCGCGTGTCGCACAGCCAAGGCAAAGATCCGGAGGCGGTGATCCTGAAGGTGACCGGTGACGAGGCCGCGGGCGCGCGCCGGGTGGTCGCTGGTTTGCCGGTCGTCGAACGAGCGATCAAGCAGTTGGGGCGCCTCCCCACCACGCGGGTGACGGTGGCCAGCGACGGAACCATCGCCTTGCCGGCGTCGTTGCCCGCCAACACCAGCGTGCGTTCGTTGGCCGGCGATCCGGGCGCGGCCCTGGCGGCCCTGCAGGCCGAACTGGGACAACCGCTGTTGCTGATGGGCGACGTGGTACGACCCCAGGCGCGAAAGTTTGATCAAGGTATCCGCGTGGTCGACGAAGCCACCCGGCGAAAGGCGGAGGACGCGGTGTTCGCCGATCTGCTGCGCGGCGACCTTGGCTTCGTCGCCCGCCACATCAACAAGAAGGTTTCGTTCTGGTTCACGCGCCACGTGCTCTGCCGTCTGCCGGTGACACCCAACCAGGTCACCTTGGGCGCCGGCCTGCTGGGCCTGGGTGGCTGTGCGCTCATCGCCAGCGGTTGCCGACTGGCGATGGTGGCCGGATTCTTCCTGGCCCAGTTGCAGTCCATTCTCGACGGCTGCGACGGCGAGCTGGCCCGGGTCCGTTTTCAGCAGACCGACATCGGCGAATGGCTGGACACCATCGTCGACGATGTCTTGAATCTGGCGCTGGTCGGGGCCATCGGCGTGGGCCTGGGCCGGTGGGAAGGGCGCGCGGCGCCGATGTGGTGGGGCCTTTGCGGCTGCGCGATGTTGCTGACCTACAACGTCATCGCCTACCGCGAGCTGGTCAAGCAAGGCGAGGGCGGCGAGGTCCTGAAGATCCGCTGGTGGTGGGCCCGCGGTCAGGACTTCGCCGAGGTTCTCTCAGATGGAAAACCAACCAGCGGGTTCAACCTGCTGGTGGCGCTGGGCAAGCGCGATTTCTTCGTTTTCGCCTGGCTGGTGCTGGCGGCGCTGGGCTTCCTGAAGGTCGTGCTGGTTTACGCGGTGGTCATCGCGGCGATCTACTTTGTCGTCGCCATCATTCAGCTCGTCGCCTCGCCGCGCCCGCGGCCGCGCGCGCCCAACCCGGGCTGACTCGACTTGCGCCAGGTCCTTCCGCGCAATAAGGTGAATCGCCCCGACAAACCGGGGCGATCACCCCATGTTTAGCTACGTCGCAAAGAAGATCTTCGGAACCAAGAACGCTCGCGTCATCAAGGGCATGCGGCCCATTGTCGCTCGCATCGGCGAGCTGGAAGAGGGCCTCAAGACCAAATCTGACGCCGAGTTGCAAGCGATGACGCCCGAGTTTCGGCGCCGCCTGGACAAGGGCGAGCCGGTCGATGACCTGCTCCCCGAAGCGTTCGCCGTGTGCCGTGAGGCCGGGCGCCGCGTGCTGGGGATGCGCCACTTCGACGTCCAGTTGATGGGCGGCATGGTCCTGCACCGGGGAGGCATCGCCGAAATGAAGACCGGCGAGGGCAAGACGCTGGTGGCGACGCTGCCGGTTTATTTGAACTCGCTGCCGGGCAAGGGCGTCCACGTCATCACCGTCAACGACTACCTGGCCCGTCGCGACTCAGAGTGGATGGGGCGCATCTACAAATTCCTGGGACTGTCCGTCGGCGTGGTGGTGCACGGCCTCACCGACGTGGAACGCCAGCGCAGCTACCGCGGCGACATCGCGTACGGCACCAACTCGGAGTTCGGGTTCGATTACCTGCGCGACAACATGAAGGATTCGATCGAGCGCTATGTCCAGCGCGACCTCAACTACGCCATCGTGGACGAGGTGGACTCGATCCTGATCGACGAGGCGCGCACGCCGCTCATCATCAGCGGCCCGGCCGAGGACTCCGCCGACCTGTACCAGAAGGTCAACAGCATCATCCCCGGCCTGCGCAAGGACATCGACTACTCCGTCGACGAAAAGGCGCACACCGCGATGCTGACCGACAACGGGATCGAACGCGTCGAGCAGCGCCTGGGCGTCGGCAATCTCTACAACCCGGAAAACATCGAGTGGCTTCACCACGTCACGCAGGCCCTGCGCGCGCACACGCTGTACAAGCGCGACGTCAATTATCTGGTCGAGGACGGCAAGATCCTCATTGTCGACGAGTTCACCGGTCGCAAGATGCCCGGGCGCCGCTGGTCGGATGGCCTGCACCAGGCCATCGAGGCCAAGGAAGAGGTCGAGGTTCAGGAAGAGAACCAGACCCTGGCGACGATCAGCTACCAGAACTATTTCCGCATCTATAAAAAGCTGGCCGGCATGACCGGCACCGCCGACACCGAGGCCGAGGAATTTAACAAGATCTACAAGCTGGACGTCACCGTGGTGCCGACCAACCGGCCGATGCTTCGCCAGGACCACCACGACGTGGTCTACAAGAACGAGCGCGGGAAGTTTCGCGCCGTGCTGGCCGACCTGGAAGACTGTCACAAGCGCGGCCAGCCGGTCCTGGTCGGTACGGTCAGCGTCGAGAAGTCCGAGGTCGTGGCGTCGATGCTGCGCAAGAAGGGCATCCCGCACAACGTGCTGAACGCCAAGCAGCACGAGCGCGAGGCGCACATCGTCGCCCAGGCCGGCCGCAAGGGGGCCATCACCATCTCGACCAACATGGCGGGCCGCGGGACGGACATCATCCTCGGCGGCAACGCCGAGTTCATGGCCCGCGCCGAGGTCGATCCGGAGGCCGCCGGCCAGCCCGGCGCCGAGGTCGACGCCGAGTTGTTCAAGACCGCCTTCGCCAAGTTCAAACCACAATGCGACGGTGAAAAACAAGAAGTGCTGGCCGCCGGCGGCTTGCACATCCTCGGCACCGAACGGCACGAATCACGGCGCATCGACAACCAGCTGCGCGGGCGCTCCGGCCGTCAGGGCGATCCTGGTTCCAGCCGTTTCTACCTGTCGCTGGAAGACGATCTGATGCGCATCTTCGGCGCCGAACGTATCACCGGCCTGATGGAGCGCCTGGGGATGGAAGAAGACGTCCCCATCGAGCACACGCTGATCAACCGCGCCATCGAGAACGCGCAGAAGAAGGTCGAAGGCCACAACTTCGACATCCGCAAGAATCTTCTCGAGTACGACGACGTCATGAACCAGCAGCGCAAGACCATCTATGCGCTGCGGCGGCAGATCCTGGAGGGCCGTTACGCGCCCGAGCCGACGGAGGAAGAAAAGAAACAAGGCAAGACCGCCTCCGACAGCCCGGTGCCGACCACGTCGGGCCGCCACACCGCCGAGGCCCTGTCGATCACCGTGCGCCCGACCCTGGCGCGCATGCTGGACGCCCTGACGCAGGCCCCACCGGAGCCCAGCGCCGATCCCTCCGCGCCCGTCACCATCCCGGTGGATCCGGCCAAGCTGCGGTCGACCATCTACCGCCAGTACGGCGCCTACCTGGACTGCACCGGCATCGTCGAGGACCGCGCCGGTACCCTGGATCGCCTGGCTCGCGAGGTCGGCTCGTCGATGATCCAGCAGCGCGAGCGCTTGCTGGATCTGTCGGAGGAGATGGTTCAGTCGCTGACCGACGAGTTTTCTCCAGCCGCCGAGCACGCCGAGGACTGTGATCTGGCGGCGCTGGGCAACGCCGTCAAGGAACGGTTCGGGTTCGAACCGGCCTTCGACGACAAGATCCTCGAGCGCGAGGCGCTGATCGAGGCGCTATGGAGCCAGCTGGAAAAGATCATCGAGGCGCGTGAGTCCGAGTTCTCGCTGCCCGTGCTGCTGTACTTCTCGCGCTATTTCTACCTGGAGGAGATCGACCAGCGCTGGATCGATCACCTCAAGGCGATGGAAGCGCTGCGCGAGGGCATCGGCCTGCGCGGCTATGGCCAGAAGGATCCGAAGCAGGAGTACAAGAAGGAAGGCTTCGTCATCTTCGGCGAGATGATGGGCATCATCGGCCGCAACGTCTGCGAGAAGCTGTACCACATGCAGCTGCGACGCGAGTCCGAGGCCGCCGCACCCGCCGTTCCGCAGGCCGAGCCGCGCAAGAAGGCCCCCCGCCGCACCATCGAGTCCGGCGGCGGGACCGCGCCGCATGTATCCGCTGGCGCCAGCGGCGGTCAGACGCAGGACGAAGGGCGACCGGTGCGCCGCAACGAACCCAAGGTCGGACGCAACGATCCTTGTCCGTGCGGCAGCGGGAAAAAATACAAAAAGTGTCACGGAGCCGTGGCGGCGGCGTGAGTCGCGCCGCCGCCCTCCGCAGGTCACTGTTTTGGGCCGGGCTCGGCGGGGTGGTCGCATCGTTGGGGGGCAGCGGCTGTCAGTCGGGCACGCCGGCCAGCACATGCTCGCTGGCCGAGGTGGCGTCCTACGCCGGCAGCCCCCTGATGTCGCTGGCCGACGCGCGCCTGGATCGCATCGGCGACGGGTTTCTCCTGCTGGGCGCGGACAAGGACGTCGTACGCTGGGTATCGATCGATGGCCAGCGCAACGCCGGCAAGGAGCAAAGCGCGGCGGTCCCCGCCGCCCGCAAACTGGGTCCCTGGTTCGCCGCCGCCGGCCGCAATACCCCCGGTGACACGATCTTGATCGTCTACGGGACCGTGGCGGCGAACGGCACCGACCTGGACCTTATGGTGGTGGCCGCCGTCGCTGACGGTTCAGCGGCGCCTGGCCCTGCCGTCGCGGTGACGACCATCGTCGGAGGGGCAAAGATCGGCGCCGCGCCGCAGATCGCGCTTGGTACATCGCAGTCGGGAATGCGCGCGGGCCTGGCCTGGACCGCGCCCGGCAGCGACGCGCTGACCGCGCTGATGCTGGGCGGCGACGCTCAGGGGGTGGGCGCGTCGTTCCCGGTCGATACGGCCACCGCTCGCGTCGGTTGCGTTGGTTTTGTGCCGGGCAAGGACGACCTTTCGCTGGCGTACTATCGCTATCAATCGGACAGCGACACCCAGCCCGTGTGGGTCATCGCCGAGACCCACGAGAGCGGAATGATCACCTCAACGCTGGCGCTTGATTTGCTCGATCAGTCGCCTTCGTGCCCGCTCTTGGTCAGCACCAGCGGTGGCTATGCTCTGGCCTGGCAAAATGCCGCCGGCAGCACTTTGGGCACCTATGTTTTTGTCGGTAACAGCTTCGCGGCTCACCTGTTCGCTGGCGCGGTCGAGTTCGGTGGGCCGACCCTGCAACCGCCCCTGGCGGGTCTGGGGCTGGCCGGCAATGACTTCGCGGTGGTCGTGGCGCGCGTCGGCGCCGGCCAAGTCTGGCGGGTCTCGGCCGAGGGTGCGCGCGTGTCCGGGGCGCTGGTCTTTCCGTCCGAAAGCGGGAACCTGGGGACCATCTCATCGGTGCCGGTGACGGGCGCGCTTTTCTCGACCTACGCCGACTATCCTGCCGGGGCGACTACCAGCGCTTCCTCGGGCCAACGTTATCTGGTTGAAACTACATGTCTTTAGTCGGCTCGGGCGGCGCGTTGGAAGCGGCGTGCGCCGGTCTGGTTCGCGGAATAAGATCAATGACGGCCCGGTTGCATTGCATATAGGCGACCACCACCATGGCTCTTTTTCGCAAACGACCCTCCCGAGCTGACTTCGAACGCGAAGCGCTGCCGCATCTGCCGGCTCTTTACGCCGCAGCCACGCGCATGACCCGAAACGAAAAGGACGCCGAGGATCTGGTTCAGGACGCCATGCTGCGCGCCTACCGGTTCTTCGACACCTTCGAGGCCGGCACCAACTGCAAGGCCTGGCTGTTTCGCATCCTCACCAACGCCTTCTGCAACCGTTACCGCGAGCGCGAGCGCGAGCACGAGATTCTGGCCGAGGCGGAATCGTCCGACGTCAACGTCGAACAGTTCATCGGCGGTGTCGACAGCCGCGATACGGAAGGCGCGCTGCTGGGCAAGATGGTCTCGGCCGACGTCGAGAATGCGCTGGCCCAGGTGCCGCAGGACTTTCGAATGGCGGTCATCCTGGCTGACCTGGAAGACTTTTCGTACAAAGAGATCGCCGAGATCATGAACTGCCCGGCTGGTACGGTGATGAGCCGCCTTTATCGCGGGCGCAAGATCTTGCAGGGCCTTCTGCACGACTACGCCGTCGAGCAGGGGATCATCCCCGCCGCCCCTTCGCCCGATCAGGAAGACGACAGCAAGACCGTCGACATGGCGGCCTACCGCCGCAAGCGCGAAGGGCATTCGGCATCATGAACTGTCTGGAAGCCAAGCCCTTCGTGCAGGCCTACGTCGACGGCGAGTTGACCGGCACGGAACGCGAGACCTTCCAGCGCCACCTGGTGACGTGCGACGCCTGCGGCCAGACCTGTCGCTTGCAGGCCCGATTCAAGGCGGCCGTTCGCGCCCACCTGCCTCGCCCGTCGGTGCCGCCCGAGCTGCGCGGCCGGCTGCGCCTTGCGCTGGGCGCGGCGCCGATCGCCCCGCGCCGCTGGCCCTGGCTGACCCACCCGCGGCTGGTGCCGGCGACGGTGGCGGCGGTGCTGCTCTTGGGAATCACCGGAACAGTTCGGCGCTCGCAGTCGATGGTGTTGCAGCAATCGCTGCGCAGCTATCACGCCGAGATGCCGATGGACGTGACCGGTTCGGACTGCGGGTCGATCGCCTCCTGGTTCCGGGGGCGCGTGGATTTCCCGTTGCACGCGCCATCGCTGGGGGGGCAGGCGACGTGCAAGGGCGGGCGGCTGGTGAACGTCGGTGAGCGTCCGGCCGCTTATCTGGTCTATCAGATGGCGAACAACCATCGGGTGGCATTCCTGGTGTTCGCTCCCGGTGACGAGAGCATCGAATCGCCGCACCATCGGGTCATCAACGGCCGCGAGGTTTACCTGGACGGCGGCCCGGGGACATCGACGGCGGCGTACTGGGACCGCGGGATTGGCTATGTCGCCACCGCCGACGTGGACGAGGACGCCTTGACCCGTCTGGTGACCGCGGCGTTCGTGCCAGAAGCCCTGCCACGCTGAAGTCGTCCGCCAGATCGTGCGGAAAAGGCCTGCGCCCCGGCCCGGTGGTCCTCTGATAGGATACCGCCCCTAGGAGGCCCCGAGTGGACCGAACGCTCCTTTGCATTGAACCCGATAGCGCCACGGTGGCGGAGATCCGTACCGCACTGTCCCCATACGGGTTCGTTGTGGAGAGCATCCCCACCGGCGAAGACGCTTTGGAATGGGGCCAGAACAACCTGCCGGCCCTGATCATCCTGTCCGTCGAGCCGCGCAAGGTCGGGTACGCGATCTGCAACAAGCTCAAGCGCAACGCCCGCTTGCGTGACGTGCCCCTGATCTTGATCTCCGGCGAGGAGACCCAGGCCACCTTCGAGCAGCACAAAAAGCTGAAGTCGCACGCCGACGAATACTTGCTGAAGCCACTGGACACTCAGGAGCTGCTTTCCAAGGTCGACAAGCTGGTCCCTCTGGGCGCATCGGAGGTGCTGGAAGAGATCGAGGAAGCGGACTCCGGCGATATCATGCTGGCCGAAGAGGACGGCGACGAACTGGCGATGGAGATCAACCCGCCGGACGGCAACGGCACGGCGCGGTCTCAGCCGCCGCTGCCGCCCACCGATCACGAGATGCGGGCCGACACCTCCGAACAGGCAGTCCTGGAAGACGAGAACCCGTTCCGCACCGAAACGTTCGACCGCGAGACCCAGGCTGCCTTCGCCGCCCTGGAGAGCGCGGGGCCGTCCGAGAGGCTACCGGCGACCGGCGGTGGCGACGTGGTCGATCTGCAGTCGTTGTGGTCAGAGGTCGATCTGCCGCCGGTGATGGAGTGGGAGAAGGCGCCCAAGACCGAGCCGCCGGTGCCAACGCCCGCCGCGCTGAACGAAGACTCGCACGACACGATGGTGCCGCCGGGTCCGGACGAGATTCACTTCGACGAGGCACACGACACCGGGCGCAGCTTCGGCGGCTCGGGTGGGTTCTCATCCGGCATCGGCAACCCGCAGATTCAAGAGCTGCAAGCGCGGGCGTCCGAAGCGCAGGCCAAAAGCGCCGAGCTGCAGTCGCGCATCGATTGGCTAGAAAATGAACGCCAGACACTGCGCAAGGAGATGGAAGAAGCGCGCGAGCGGTACACCCAGACCGCATCGTTTTCCAAGGAACGCGAGTTCCTTGGTCTGCGCGAGATCATCAACAAGAAAGAAAAAGACATTCTGGATCTGCGCGACCAGCTTGACGCCAAGGAACGCCAGGTCCTGGATCACAAGGACAAGATCCGCGAGCTCGAGCGGGCGCGGCGCGATCTGGAAGAGAACACCCTGGGCTTCGAGCGCAGCCTGGTGGCGGCCAACGAGAAGGTCTCGGAGCTGTTGCAGGATCGGGATAAATCGGGCGAGCGCGAAAAAGGCTTCAAGGTTCGCCTCGACGACGCCCACGAGGAGCTGCGCAAATCGCGCGATGAGATCGAAGGCCTGCGCAAGCGGCTGACCCAGGACGACCAGCGGGCGCGCGCCGAGCTTGAACGCGTGCGGTCCGAGCTGGAGAACCGCATCGTCGAGGCCGACGAGCAGCACCGGCGCGAGCTGGCCCGGCTGGCCGACGAGCGCGCCACGGCCGAAGCGGCGACGGCTGCGTTGAACCAGGCCGAGGCGATTCGCCAGGAAGCCGCCCACCGCGGGGAGATCGAAGCCTTGCAGCGTCGGATGGCCGACGAGCAGAGCGCGTCAGGCGAGCGTCTGCAAAGCGAGGTGCAAAAGATCCGCCGCGATCAGGAGAAGGCCATCGCCGCCCTGCGCGACGAGCAGGCCACGCAGCTGGCGTCCGAACGCCAGGCCTACGAGGCTCTGACCGAGGCCAAAGAGCGCGACCACCGCAACGAGATCTTGGGTATGCGGCGGCGCCACGAGGAAGAGCTGGCGGCCGCCGAGGAGCGCCGGCAACGCGACATCGCCGAGCAGGAAGCACGCCGTATCTCCGAGCTGGAGGTCGCCGAGGGCCGCCGCCGGGCCGAACTGGCCCAGCGCGACGAGGAGCAGCACAACCGCATCACCGAGATCGAGCGCCGCTACCTGACCGAGAAGACCGATCTCTCCGAACGCCACCGCGCCGAGCACGATCAAGCGGTGGGCCGGGCCGCCCGCGCCGAGGGCGAGCTGGCCGCGCGCATTCAGGAGCTGGATCAAGCGTATCGGCGCGTGGCCGGCATGGAAGCCGATCTGGACGCCGCGCGGGTGGAGCTGGGTAACCGCGAGGTGCGCCTGTCCCAGAACCGTGATCGCATCGCCGAGACGGAGGCGAAGATCACCGACTACGAAGATCAGATCCTGCGCGCCTATCAGCGCATCCGCACCGACGAGAAGACCACCGAGAAGACCCGGCGCGCGCTGTCGGTGGCGCTGGCCTTGCTGGACGAGCGCAGCGGCGGCGCGCCGGCGGCGGGACCGGGCGGGGGCAAGCCGGCCTCGGAAGATACGGACCTCAAGACTTGATCAGGCACGGCAGCAACGGCGGCACCATCGCCGCCTCGGCGGCAACCGTTTGAACACCGTCAGCGGCAACACCACGGGCCTCAAGCCCAGCCAGCTTCACGCGCTGGAGCGCGTTTACCGCCGCCGGTTGCGTCCCGAAGAGATCTCGTCGACCGAGCTTGGCACCTATCTGTGCACGGTGTCGCGCGAGATCGAGCGCCAGGTGGGCGTCCTCATCAATCGCCGCGGCGACATCGAGCACGTCTTCGTCGGGGACGCCTCACGCCTCAACTTGCCGGAGCTCGGCCGCCTCCGCGTCGGCCGCGGGCGTTTTCGCGGGTTACGTTTGGTGCACACCCACCTGCGCAATGAACCGCTGACCCGCGACGATCTGGTCGACCTGGCGCTTTTGCGTCTGGATCTGGTGGCGGCCATCGGCGTGACGCCCGACGGACGCACCGCTGATCTGCACGTCGCCCACTTGTTGCCGCCCGTCGAAGGCGGACAGCCCTGGCGCCTTCTGCCGAGCGAGCCATTTCACCGCTCGTCACTGGACGCCGTGGCGATGATCGAAGCGCTGGAAGAAGAGTTCGAGCGCGTGGCCCCCTCGGCGGTGGCCACCGACGGGCGCGACCGGGCGCTGCTGGTGATCGTCGACGTCAGGCACAAGAAGACGGGCGTGCCCATGTCGCTCGGCGGGCGAGTCGACGAATTGAAGGAGCTTTGTCACACCGCCGGCGTGCGCGTGATGGGCGTGGTCGAGCAGCGCCGCGCGGACCCCGATCCGAAGTATCTGGTCGGCCGCGGCAAGCTGGAAGAGGTGCTGATCCGGGCCATGCAGCTCGACGCCAACGTGCTGATCTTCGATCCCGATCTGACGCCGGGCCAGGCCCATGCCATCGCCGATTTCACCGACATCAAGGTCATCGATCGCACCATGCTGATCCTGGACATCTTCGCCCAACGCGCGAAGAGCCGCGACGGCAAGCTGCAGGTCGAGCTGGCCCAGCTGCGCTATCGGCTGCCGCGCCTGCACGAGAAGAACACCATGATGAGCCGCCTGACCGGCGGCATCGGCGGGCGCGGCCCCGGCGAAACCAAGCTGGAGGAGAACCGCCGCCGGGCCCGCGAGCGCATCAATCGCCTGGAACGCGAGATCGAACGCTTCAGCACCCAGCGCGCCGGCCGCCGCGCCGAGCGCGGCCGGCGCGGCTTGCCCATCGTGGCCATCGTCGGCTACACCAACGCCGGCAAATCGACGCTGCTGAACACGCTGACCGCCAGCGACGTGCTGGCCGAAGACAAGTTGTTCGCCACCCTGGATCCCACCACCCGCCGCCTGCGCTTCCCGCGCGAGCGTGAGATCATCATCGCCGACACGGTCGGTTTCATCCGCGATCTGCCGCCCGATCTGGCCGCCGCCTTTCGCGCCACTCTGGAAGAGCTGGACGAGGCTGATCTGCTGCTGCACGTGGTGGACGCCGCTGATCCCGACAACGAACAGCAGATCGCCGCCGTCGAGCGCATCCTCACCGACCTTGGCCTGGCGGAGACGCCGCGCCTTCTGGTGATGAACAAGATCGACCGGCTAGAGCCCGGCGCGCCGCTGCCGGCGCCCGGCATTCCCGCCGCCGCCGTCGATCGCACCACCCTGGGGCCGCTGCTGGCGGCGATCGAATTTGCTCTGTGGAAAGAGGGCCGCCTGGCGCAGCCGATGTCGGCGGCGGACTCCGCCCCGTTCATGCCGGCGGCGGAGTGACCGTCGGCACCGCCACCGACGGCGGCAGCTTGTACAAAGCCAGCGCCCGTGCCCCGAAGGCCAGCGCGTAGCCTGCGATGACATCGACGATGAAGTGCTGCTTGGTGGTCAGGGTCGACAGCGCCAGGAGCGCTCCCATCACCACCGTCACCACGCCCAAGCGCGGGCGATCGCGGCACAGCAGGAACGCCAGCGTCGACGTCTGAGCCACGTGCAGCGACGGAAAGACGTTGCCGGGCCGATCGACCCTTTGCACCCAGGCCATGAACGCCGCCGACAGATCGGGGTAGGGCGGGTGCAAGACCGGGCGCGGGTACTCGGCCCGGATCAGCAGGTGGCAGATCGCGCCGACGATCATCACCGCCACCACTGACAAAAGGCCGCGGTTGAAAAGCCGCCGCGAACGAAAGCTGACGATGCAGATGATGAAGATGCCGGCGTAAAACGGCAGATAGAACCACGACGTCCACGGCCAGAAGGGAATGGCGTCATCAAGGCGGGTGCGCAGCATCTCCGTCGAGCGCGGGAAGCTGGCGTGCCCGATGCCGAAGTAGACCAGCGATTGCACCGCCGCCATGCCGAGGCCGCGCGTCCAGCGATAGAACGCGGTGGTGCGATCGTCGACGGCGGCGGTCATGACGGCGATTTGCCGCGCATCATAACCGGCCGACGGCGAACTTAAGATAACCGCCTTCCGGAAAGTGCGGCACCACCGGGTGGTCGGCGGCGGCGCCGTGGAACGAATCCAGCACGAAGCGCCGGCCGGCGTCACGGGCGCCTTCTGTGACCGTGCCCAGGAAGGCGGCTTTGTCGACGTGGCTGGAACAGGAGGCAACACAGAAAATTCCACCCGGCGCCGTCACCGCCGCCGCCATTCGGTGCAGCCGGCGATAGGCGCCCAGCGCCTTGGGCAAAGAACGGCTGCTGGGCGCGAAGCTGGGCGGATCGGAGATGACCAGCTCCCATTGCCGGCCGGCGCGGGCGGCGCTTTCCAGGAAGACGAAGGCGTCCTCGGCGGCGAACGTGGCGCGGTCGATATCGAACCCGTTGCGTTGAAAGTTGCGGCGGGCGGCGGCGATGGCTTGCCGGCCGACGTCGACGGTGGTGGTGTCGCGCGCTCCGCCGGCGGCGGCGTAGATGGAAAAGCCGCCGGTGTACCCGAACAGGTTCAAGACGCGGCGGCCGTCGGCCAGCGTACGCACCAGCGCGCGGTTGTCGCGCTGATCGAGGAAAAGCCCACCTTTTTGGCCGTGGGCGAGATCGACGCCGAAGAGTAGATCATTTTCGCGCACCACGGTCTCGTCGCCTGGGAGCTGGCCGCGCAAGGCGATCGCGGCTTCGCCGGCGTCAGTCTGGTCGTTGCTTTTGTCGCCGCTCTTGTCGCCGCCGCGTGGACCGCGCCGGCGTTCAATGACGGCGCCAAGCTCGATCCCTTGCGCGCGGGCGGCGGTCTCCAGCACCGCCGGCAAATTCCGATAGAACGCCTGCGCGCCGCCGCCGTCGAAACGCAGCGCCACAGCGTCGCCATACAAATCGGCGTGCACGCCGGGAAGGCCATCGGCCTCGCCGTGGATCCAACGGAAGGCGTCAGTGCGCGCGCGATCGATCACCGCCAGCCGTCGCGCCAGCGCGTCAGCCACGCGTTTGTCGACGGCGGCCAGCAGATCGCCGACGCGCGGTTCGGCGACCAGAATGCGCACGGCGATGGGTGAGGCGCTGTCCCAGAAGCCGCGCGCCAGCGGCCGGCCACTGGGCGCCAGCACCTCGACGATGGCGCCGTCGGGCAGCGGCGGCGACGGGCGAAGGGCGTCGCGATAAAGCCACGGGTGACCCTGGGCAATGGCGCGCGCCAGGTTCTTGCGCAACCTGAGCTGCGCGGCAGCCATCGGGTCAGGCGCCGGGCTTGTCGGGCGGGCGATCGGAGATGGGGACGTTGGCGGCGAAGTGCGGGCGCTCCAGCGTCGACGTGGCTTTGGCGCAGGCAAGGACGCGCACGCCCGAAGGGAAGGCGATCTCCACCTTGCCGGGGCCGGGGCTGGCAGTGACCACGCCGGTGCCGAACGTCGGATGGGTGACCCGTTCGCCGGCGGCGAAGCCTTCCTTGGCGGTATAACCGCGCGGCGGCTTCGACGGATCGAACGCCGGCACCACGAGCGGCGCCACCGGCCCGCTGGAGCGACGCATGCGCCGCGGGGCCGAGCGGCGCGCCGATTCTCCGCCGCTGCCGCTGCTCACCGCCACCTCGCCGTTTTCGGTGCGATAAAGGTGGTGCCCGCCGCAGCGCTTGCACACCACCTTGGCGATCTTTTCGCCCATCTTGGCCATTACCACGTGCCACACCTGGCCGCAGCGTCCACACAGTGCCTCGATGTCCTCACCAACCGCCGGGGTCGTCATGCGTTCCTCTCGTTGCTCGGGCTCGTCAACATTGGCGCCTAAAGATGCGCCGGATCTCGGTACTCACCAAACACTTCTCGAAAGACCTGACAGATTTCGCCCAGGGTGGCGTCACGACGGGCCGCCTCCAGCACCGCCTCCATGACGTTCGCGGTGCCGCGGCAGGCGCGGCGCACGCCGTCCAGACCGACTTTCGCCGCGGCGCCGTCGCGCGCAGCGCGGACGGCGCGCGTGCGGAGGATCTGTTCGCGTTCGGGACCGTCGTCGATTTTCAGCGTGGGGACGGTCTCGGCGCCGCCCGTGACAAAGCGGTTGACGCCGACGACGGTGCGCGCGCCGCTGTCCACCGCGCGCTGAAACGCATACGCCGAGTTGGCGATTTCGCGCTGCGGATAGCCCTCCTCGACGGCGGCCACGATGCCGCCCATTTGATCGATGCGCTCGATGATGCGCAGGGCCTCCGCCTCCATCCGGTCGGTCAGCTCCTCGAGGAAATAGCTGCCGCCCAGCGGATCGGCGATGTCGGCCAGGCCTGATTCCTCGGCAATGATCTGCTGCGTGCGCAGGGCCAGCGTGGCGGCTTGTTCCGTGGGCAGGGCGTATGTTTCGTCAAAGCTGTTGGTGTGCAGCGACTGGGTCCCGCCCAGGACTGCGGCCAGCGCTTGCAGCGTCGTGCGCACGACGTTGTTCAGCGGCTGCTGCGCCATCAGCGACACGCCGGCCGTCTGGGCGTGCGTACGCAGCATCCAAGAGCGCGGGTTGGTGGCGCCGAAGCGATCGCGCATCAGGCGTGCCCACATCCGTCGGGCGGCGCGGAACTTGGCGATCTCCTCGAACAGATCGGTGTGCACGTCCCAGACGAACGACAGTCGCGGGGCGAAGGCGTCGACGGCCAACCCGGCGTCGATGCCCAGTTGCACATACCCGATGCCGTCGGCGATGGTGAAGGCCAGCTCTTGCACCGCGGTCGCGCCGGCCTCGCGGATGTGATAGCCGCTGACGCTGATGGTGTTCCAGCGCGGCATGTGGACCGTGCAGTAGACCAGCATGTCGCCGATGATCCGCATGTGCGGGCGGATGTCGCAGATCCATTCCTTCTGGGCGATGAACTCCTTCAGCATGTCGTTCTGGATGGTGCCGGCCAGCTGCGCGGGGGCCACGTCACGCCGTTCGGCGGCCACGACATAAAACGCCAGCAGCACCACCGCCGGCGCATTGATGGTCATCGACGTGGTGACCTGGTCGAGCGGGATGCCCTCGAAGAGGTGTTCCATGTCGGCCACCGTCGCCACGGCGACGCCTTCGCGTCCGACCTCGCCGCGCGAGCGTGGATCGTCGGGATCGAACCCCATCAGCGTCGGCATGTCGAACGCTGTTGAGAGGCCGGTCTGGCCGTGCTCGAGCAGAAATTTGAACCGGCGGTTGGTGTCGGCCGGCGTGCCGAATCCGGAGAACATCCGCATTGTCCACGGTTTGCCCCGGTACATGGTGGCATGCGGCCCGCGGGTGAAAGGGAACTGGCCCGGATCGCCGAGGGCCGCCTCGTACGACCACCCGGGCGGCCGTTCATTCGGGCCGTACACCGCCTTCAACGGCAGGCCCGACATGGTGCGCGCGCCGTCGGTATCGGACTCGGCCGCCGGGACGGGCGCCGCATTTTTGGCGACTGACGACATGGCGTCCCTGCCAGTTCAAGTTTACTCTGGAAAACCGGAGTGGGGAGTCAGATTGATGCCGCGTTTTTCCCTGCTGCTCTTCGATCTCGACGGCACGCTGGTTGACACCGCCGAGGACATCGCCACTGCCTTGAACGCCACGCTGGCCGAAGCCGGGGTTGCACCCTTGCCGACGGAACGGGTGATCGGATTCATCGGCAACGGCGCCACCCGATTGATCGAGCGCGCGCTGCCTGCGGAAGCGGCGGGGAAATTGACGCCGGCCGCGCTGGTGCCGCGGTTCAAGGCGCACTATGCCGCCCACGTCTGCCAGCGCTCGCGGGTCTATCCGGGCGTGGTTGAACTGCTGGGGCGCGCCGCCGCGGCGGGCATCCCATTGGCGGTGCTGACGAACAAACCGGGAGACCTGGCGCGGGCGCTGCTTGCCGCGCTGGGGATCGGGGAATGGTTTCGCCACATCATCGGCGACGGCGACGGCTTCGCGCGCAAGCCGGCACCCGAGGCCGTTCACTGGTTATGCACCCAGCACCAGTTGCCACCGTCGTCCGCGCTGTTCGTCGGTGATGGTGTTCCCGATGTGCAGGTGGCTCGCGCTGCGGGGTGTTCAGTGGCGGCCGCGACGTGGGGCTACTCGGCGCGAGAAGCGTTGGCCGCCGAAGCCCCCACCTTCGTCGTCGACGACCTCACCGCCGTCGCTGCGTTGTTGTTTGACCGCTAGCCCGTGCGCTAGGCCCGCGCGGTTGATTCGGTGCTGGCAGGCGTGTCAGGACCGGGGGCGACGACCGGCACGGCTTCCAGGGTCACTTCCAGCACGTCGTCAATCTTCTTGGCGAAGGAGATCTCCAGCTCTTGCCGAATGGTCTCGGGGATGTCGACGATGTCCTTGCGGTTGCGCTCGGGCAGGATGACGCGCTTGATGCCGGCGCGGTGAGCGGCCAGGACCTTTTCTTTGATGCCACCCACCGGCAGCACCGTGCCACGCAGGGTGATCTCGCCGGTCATTGCCACGTCGCCGCGCACGCGCCGTCCGGTCAGCAGCGACGTGAGCGCCACGGTGATGGCCACGCCCGCCGACGGGCCGTCTTTCGACACGCCACCAGCCGGAACGTGCAGGTGGATGTCCGTCTTTTCGAAGTCGACGTTGATGCCCAGCTCGTCAACGTGGGTGCGCACCCACGACAGAGCCGCCCGGGCTGATTCTTTCATCACGTCGCCCAGCTGGCCGGTCAGGATGAGCGTCCCTTTGCCCAGCATGCTGGACGCCTCGATGAACAGAATATCGCCGCCGGCGGGCGTCCAGGCCAGGCCCGTGGCCACACCCGGGATCTCCGTGCGCTCGGCCGCTTCCGAGTAGTATTTCTGCGGCCCCAGCATGTCGCCCACGGCCTCGGCCGAGATGATCGGCTCGTACGGCTGCGACTCGGCGATCTTCACCGCCACGGCGCGGATGACGTTGGCGATCTCGCGCTCGAGATTACGAACGCCCGCCTCGCGTGTGTACTGTTCGATGATCGTCGTCAGCGCCTCGTTCGGCAGCACGATCTGCGCGTCGCTCAGGCCGTGTTCGGCGATCTGCTTGGGCACCAGGTGGCGCAGGGCGATCTCCAGCTTTTCCTCGCGGGTGTAGCCGGGGATCTCGAGGATCTCCATGCGATCGAGCAGTGCTGGCGGGATCGGGTCCAGCATATTGGCGGTGGCGATGAAGATGACGTTCGACAAATCGAAGTTCACCTCCAGGTAATGGTCCGAGAAGGTGGCGTTCTGCTCGGGGTCCAGCACCTCCAGCAAGGCGGCCGACGGGTCGCCGCGAAAATCGGCGCCCAGCTTGTCGATCTCGTCGAGCATGAAGACGGGATTCTTGCTGCCCACGCGCCGCATGCCTTGAACAATGCGGCCCGGGAGCGCGCCGATGTACGTGCGGCGGTGGCCGCGGATCTCCGCCTCGTCGCGCACGCCGCCCAGCGAGACGCGGATGAACTCGCGGCCCAGCGAACGGGCGATCGACTTGCCGAGCGACGTCTTGCCCACGCCGGGAGGGCCGGCCAGACACAGAATCGGCCCTTTTTTCCCGGGCGCCAGCTTGCGAACGGCCAGGTATTCCAGGATGCGTTTTTTGACCTTCTTCAGATCGTAGTGGTCGGCATCCAGAATTTCGCGCGCCTTGTCCAGATCCAGACGGTCTTCCGTCTGCTTGGCCCACGGCAGCTCGACCAGCCATTCCAGGTAGGTCCGCTGCACGGTGTATTCGGCCGACGATTGGGCCATCTGTTTCAGACGGTCCAATTGCTTGCGCGCAGTTTTGGCTACTTCTTCCGGCATTTGCGCCGCCTTGATCTTCTCTTCGAAGGCGTCCAGGTCGCTGGCGTCTTCGCCTTCGCCCAGTTCGTCCTGGATCGCTTTCAGCTTCTGACGCAGCACCGCCTCGCGCTGGTGCTTGGAGAACTCCTCGCGGACCTGGGAATCGATCTTTTGCTTGACCTTGATAAGCTCGACCTTGCGCTGCAGAAGCACCAGCAGGCGGCGCAGGCGCTCGGCCACGTCGATCTCCACCAGCAGCGAGGCCCGCTCTTCCGGCGACAGGTCCACGGTGGCCGCCACGATGTCGCCCAGGCGGGCCGGATCTTTGTGCTGATCAAGAACCTGCGCCGTCTCGTCCGGAATGTCCGGCGAGATGGCGATGAGCTGTTTGGCCACGTCATAAACCGCCATGCCCAGGCCGTCGATCTCGATCGGATCCTTGCGCAGCTCGTTCAGCGCTTCGAACGACGCCGTCAGGTACGGGCGTTCCTGAACAAAGCCGGTCACCCGGCGGCGTTCCAGGCCCCGGAGCACGGCAGTGACGCGATTCTCCGCCGCCTTGACGATGCGGACGATCTCGCCTTCAACGCAGATGGTGTAAAGGTCGGCGCCCGCCGGTTCTTCGATGTCGGCATCTTTCTGCGTGCCCACCAGAACGTGCGCGCCTTTGCCGCCCAGCGCGTCGATCAGACGCAGCGAGCTTGGCCGTCCTATTTCCACCGGCATCACGGCGCCGGGAAAAAGGACCAGGTTGCGGAGGGACAGAAGTGGCAGGGTCTTGGTTTCAGGGCTGGTCATCTATTTTTTCCCTCTCACTATGATGCCGCTGTTGCCGAAAAGGAGGTGGCAAATCGACGTCAGAAGATCCTCACTGCGGTGTCCGCTGTACGTTTGCCGATTTCTTCGAAAAGGCGCTTCAGTTCTGCGTCGGTGCCGACGTTCTTGGGGACCACCACCTCGACGCGGCAGAACTGGTCGCCGCGGGTGCCATCGGACTTTTTGGCGCCGCGACCACGCAGGCGCAGCCGCGCGCCGCTGGAGGTGCCCGCCGGCACCGTCACGGTCACCTGGCCGTCGACGGTGGGGACGCCGATCTTGGCGCCCAGCGCCGCCTCGCTGACTGACACCGGCAGGTCCATCTCGACGTCGCTGCCGTTGCGGCGCAGGTAGGGATCAGCGCGCACGACGATCTCCAGGTACAGATCGCCGGCCACGCCGCCTTTGCCGGGCGCCGGCGCGCCCTGGTTGGCCATGCGCAGCCGCCCCCCTGTCTCCACGCCCGGAGGGACCGCCACCTCCAGTTGGCTGCCACTGCCGACGCGAACCGTGCGTCGCGTGCCCAGCGCCGCCTCGGAAAAAGAAATCTCCAGCTGGCCTTCCATGTCGGCGCCCCGGGCCGGCCGCTGGCGGCCCCGTCCAAATGGATCGCCACCGCCCGCCCGTCCACGCTGCCCGCCCGGGCCGGCGTCGCCGAACAAGGTGGAGAAGATGTCGCCCAAATCACCAAAATCGCCGGAGAAATTCACGCTGCCGCCGGCTCCGGCCCTGGCGTTGCCGCCGAAGGCGCGCGCGAAAGCATCGGCGTCGAATCCTTCCGGCATGCCGTCGGGACGAACCGGCGCGTGCTTCAGGCGGTCGTACTCGGCGCGCTTCTGGGCGTCGCCCAGGACGCCGTACGCTTCGTTGATCTCCTTGAACCGTTCGGTCTTCTTCTTGTCGCCGCCGGTGACGTCGGGATGAAACTCCTTGGCCAGCTTGCGATAAGTCTTCTTGATCGTGGCATCGTCAGCGTTCTCAGGAACGCCGAGGGTTTTGTAGAGGTCTTTCATGGGCGGTGGTGGGGGGGGCACCGCGGTCCGGTGCGCGGGAGATCATGTCACGAGACCGCGGCAACAGGCGAGAGCCTTTTCTTGATGAAGATCAGCTGTTCGTCGGCAGCGGGTGAGGCGGCTGGATCGACCACCTTCGGTCTCATGGCGATGATGGTGTCGCCGATGGTGAATTCGCCGCGCAAAAGCAGCTTGGCCAGCGGGTCTTGAATGTAACGTTGCAGGGCGCGCTTCAGCGGTCGCGCGCCGTACGCCGGGTCGTAGCCGCGATCGGCCAGGAAGGTCCGCGCGTCGTTGGACAGATCCAGCTCCAGGTCGCGCTCGCGCAACAGCTTGCGCAAGCGTTCCAGCTGCAGGTCGACGATGCGGTCGATCTCGGCGCGGCCCAGTTTGTGGAAGATGACGATGTCGTCGACCCGGTTCAAGAACTCAGGCCTGAAGGTTCTGCGCAGCTCGTCCATCACGCGGTTGCGCACGTCCTCGCGCTCCCAATCGCCAGCGTCGCCGACCAGGTGGCTGCCCACGTTCGAGGTCATGATGATGACCGTGTTGCGAAAGTCGATGGTCCGTCCCTGGCCGTCGGTGAGGCGGCCGTCGTCGAGAAGCTGCAACAGGGTGTTGAAGACGTCGGGGTGGGCTTTCTCGATCTCGTCGAACAGCACCACCGAGTATGGCCGCCGCCGCACCGCCTCGGTCAGCTGGCCGCCCTGGTCGTACCCGACATACCCCGGCGGCGCGCCGATCAAGCGCGAGACCGCATGTTTTTCCATGTATTCGGACATGTCGATGCGGACCATGTGCGATTCGTCGTCGAAGAGGAAATCGGCCAGCGATCGCGCCAGCTCGGTCTTGCCGACGCCGGTCGGGCCGAGGAAAATGAACGAACCGATCGGGCGATTGGGGTCTTGCAATCCTGCGCGCGAGCGACGGACGGCGTTGGCGATGGCTTCGACCGCTTCATTCTGGCCGATCACCCGCCCGTGCAGGCGATCCTCCATCTTTATCAGGCGTTCTTGCTCGCCTTCCAGCATCTTGTCGACGGGGATGCCGGTCCATTTGGACACCACCGCGGCGATGTCATCCTCGGTGACTTCCTCGCGCAGGAACGAGCCCTGCTTCTGGGCTGCCTTCAGCTCGCCATCCTTCGCAGTAACCTGTTTTTCCAGCTCCGGGATGCGCCCGAAGCGCAGCTCGGCGGCGCGGTTCAGGTCGCCGCGACGCTGGGCCAGCTCCGCCTCCGTCTTCGCCGCCTCGATTTCTTCCTTCACCTTGCGCAGGTCGGCGATCACCTGGCGTTCGCGTTGCCAGACGCTTTTCATGCCGTCGACCTGCTCGCGTAGCTCGGCCATCTCGGCGACCACCGCCACCAGTCGTTTGCGCGAGGCCTCGTCCTTCTCCTTGCTCAGCGCCTGCTCTTCAATCGCCAGCGAGGTCAGCCGGCGTTCGAGCTGGTCGATGGGCTCGGGCAGCGAATCGATCTGCATCTTCAGCCGGCTGGCGGCTTCGTCGACCAGGTCGATGGCCTTGTCGGGCAGTTGCCGGCCGCTGATATAGCGGTCGGAAAGTCGCACGGACGCCACCAGCGCGCTGTCGCGGATGCGGATGCCGTGGTGGACTTCGTACCGTTCGCGCAGGCCGCGCATGATGGCGATGGCGTCGACCAGCGACGGCTCCCCGACATAAACGGGCTGGAACCGCCGCTCCAGCGCCTTGTCCTTCTCGATGTGCTTGCGGTATTCGTCCAGCGTCGTCGCGCCGATGCAGCGCAGATCGCCCCGGGCCAGCGCCGGCTTTAACATGTTGGCGGCGTCAACGGCGCCTTCCGCGGCGCCGGCGCCCACCAGCGTGTGCAGCTCGTCGATGAACAAGATGACGGTGCCGTCGGCCCCTTGTACTTCCTTCAGAACCGCCTTCAGGCGGTCTTCAAATTCACCGCGGTACTTGGTGCCGGCGATGAGAGCGCCCAGATCCAACGACAGGATGCGCTTGTCCTTCAATGATTCGGGCACGTCGCCGGTGGCGATGCGCAGGGCGATGCCTTCGACGATGGCGGTCTTGCCCACCCCGGGATCGCCGATCAAAACCGGATTGTTCTTGGTGCGGCGGGAGAGCACCTGCATCGACCGGCGGATCTCCTCGTCGCGGCCGATCACCGGATCCAGCTTTCCGCCGCGCGCCAGCTCGGTCAAATCGCGGGTGTATTTTGCCAGCGACTGGTACTTGCCCTCGGCTTGCTGGTCGGTGACCCGCTGGGAACCGCGCACTTCGGCCAGCGCCTTCAGTAAGTTTTCCTTCTTGACGCCCGCCTCGCTCAACACCCGCGACGCCGCGCCGTGGTCCTTGTCGACCAGCGCCAGCAGCATGTGCTCGCTGGAGACGTACTCGTCTTTGAACTCTTTCGACTGCTGGCTGGCGCTTTCTAGCGCTGCCTTGAGACGCTGGCCGATGTAGACGTCGGCGCTAGAGCCACGCACCTGCGGAAGATCTTCCAGCGCCCGGTCGGTCGCCTTTTGTAGATTTTCCGTGTCGACGCCCAGCTTGCGCAGGATCGCGCCGGCGATCCCTTGTTCCTGGCCCAGCAACGCCGACAGCAGGTGTTCGGGAGTCATTTCCTGGTGCCCGCGTTGCTCTGCCAGCTCCTGGGCGTGTTGCAGCGCCTCTTGGGCCTTGATGGTCAGCTTGTCCAGTCTCATGCGTGGTTCCTGTACCGGGCAAGCGTAAGCACCACGACATCGTCGACAAGAACGGCCCAGTCCTTGACCTTGGAGGTCCGGCGCGGTTCGTGGCTGCGCCGGCGCGCCGTTCGAAGTAGATTGCGTCGATGTCCTACCTGGTGCTGGCGCGTAAGTACCGGCCGCAACGATTCGGCGAGCTGGTCGGCCAGGAGCACATCGCCCGCACCCTGACCAACGCCATCGAGCAGGACCGCGTCCACCACGCGTTCTTGTTCACCGGCGCCCGCGGCGTGGGCAAAACCAGCGCTGCCCGCATCCTGGCCAAGGCGCTGTGCTGCGCCAAGGGCCCCACCGCTACTCCCTGTGGTGAGTGCGATTTCTGCCTGGAGATCGCCAGCGGCCGTTCGGTCGATGTCATGGAGATCGACGGCGCCTCCAACACCGGCGTCGACGACGTCCGCACCCTGCGCGAAGGCGTGCGGTACATGCCGTCCCGGGGCAAACGCAAGATCTACATCATCGACGAGGTGCACATGCTGTCGACCAGCGCCTTCAATGCGCTGCTCAAGACGCTGGAAGAGCCACCACCGCATGTCGTCTTTATCTTCGCAACCACGGAAGTCCACAAGATTCCGACCACCATACTTTCGCGTTGTCAGCGGTACGACTTCAAGCTGATCCCGACCGGGCGACTGACCGAGCATTTGCAGGCGATCCTGGCCACGGAATCCATCACCGCCGACGCCGAGGCGGTGCGTCTCATCGCCCGCCAGGCGGCGGGTTCTGTGCGCGATGGGCTGTCGTTGCTGGATCAGGTGATCGCTTACGTCGGCACCGGCGCCTTGACCCGCGACGTGGTGGCGGAGGTTCTGGGGATCGCCGATCGCCGCCTGCTGGTCGAGCTGACGGCGGCGGTGCTGGGCCACGACGCCGGCGCGACGCTGCGGGGCCTGGCTCGGGCCGCGGACCGCGGCGTGGATCTTGGGCAGATGGCGCGCGCGCTGCTGGGATTTCTGCGCGATCTGGAAGTGGTCGGCCGGATCAAGGACGCCGCCGATCTGGTCGACGCCACGCCTGATGAGCTGGCGGAGATGAAGGCGCTCGTCGGGCAGGCGCCGGCAGGGTTGCTGGGCGTGCTGTTCGATCGCTGGGCGCGCGCCGTTGACGAGGCGTCGAAGTCGCAGTCGCCGCGGCTGATCTTGGAGATGGCGGCGGTGGATCTGTGCTTCTCTGAACCGCTGGAACCGATCGGCGATTTGCTCGACCGGTTCGAGGCTCTGGAGAACCGGCTGCAGCCGGGCGGCGCGGCCGGAGGTGGTGGCACCGGTCCGTCGGGGACGCGGCCTCGTCTGCAGGCAGCGTCGGTCGCTTCGGCAGCGGCGCCTCAGCCGGCGGTGGTCCCCCCTCCCCTGCGCCGCGAGTCGACCGCCAGCGCTGCGCCCGTGGTTGCGGTCGCGCCGGCTCTGGCAGCGGCCCCCACCGTCGCGGCGTCGCCGCCAGCGTCCGTCGCGCCTGTCGAGACCACGCCGGCTTCGCCTGCCGAGACCTGGCGCCGCATCCTCGGCACCTTCGAGGCATCCCGACCGCGCCTGGCCGGCATGCTGGCGCACGCGGCGGTGGGCGAGCTTTTGCCCGGCCGCCTGTCGCTGCTATTTCCGGATCGGTTCACGCTGGAGCAAGCGGAGAAAGCGCGTGTCGACATTGAGACGGCCCTGACGGCGGCATTCGGCCAGCCGTCGCGGGTGACGCTGTCGCTGGGTGGCGGCGGTTCGTCAGCGCCGCCGGTCTTGCGGTCCGAGGTGAAGGCCGAAAGCGACATCCTCGCCGCCGACCGCAAGAACCGCGAGACCGAGGCCCGCCAGCATCCGATCATCCGCAAGGCGCAGGACGTTTTCGGGGCGTCGCTGAAGGAGATCAAGACATGAGCGTCCCCGACCTCAAGGACCTCATCGAGACCGCGCAGCGCCTGCAAGCCGAGGTGGTGCGTGTGCGCGAGCAGCTGGGTGCCAAGACGGTGCAGGGCGAGACCGGCGGTGGCCTGGTCCAGTGCGTGGCCTCCGGGCGCGGTGAGATCGTCTCACTGACCATCGACCCGGCGGTGCTGGGCGACAAGAAGATGGTCGAAGATCTGGTGGTCGGCGCGGTCAACCTCGCCCTCGACCGCGCGCGCGAGCTGGCGCAGACCGAGCTTGGCCGGGTCACCGGCGGCCTGCCGTTGCCGCCCGGGATGTTCGGCAGCTAGTTCATGTACGCATCGCCCATCGCCCGCCTGGTGCAGCAGCTGGCCAAGCTGCCCGGCATCGGCGAGAAAACGGCCGCGCGGCTGGCCTTCCACATCGTGCGCGCCGGGCCCGAAGACGCCGCGGCGCTAGCCGCCGCCATCACCGACGTCAAGCAGCGCATCCGGTTTTGCGGCGTGTGCTTTGACCTGACCGAGAAGGATCCGTGCGCCATCTGCGCCGATGTCCGCCGCGACGCCGGCCTGGTCTGCGTGGTCGCGCACCCGCAGGACGTCGCCGCCATCGAACGCGCCGGCGGCTATCGCGGGCGATACCACGTCTTGCACGGGTTGCTGTCGCCCCTGGACGGCATTGGCCCCGACGACCTGCGCGTCGCCGAGCTGATCCGGCGCTGTGGTGCAGGCGGCGGCAGCGACGGCGCCGACGCTGTCCGCGAGGTCATCCTGGCCAGCAGCCCGAACGTCGAGGGCGAAGCCACCGCCGTCTACATCGCCAAGCTATTGCGGCCGCTCGGCGTGCGCACCTCGCGCATTGCCACCGGCGTTCCGATCGGCGGCGAGCTGGAGTATGCCGATCAGTTGACGCTCGCCCGCGCCATCGACGGTCGGCGCGACATGTAGGGAAGCGAGCAGCGGCAGGCACCCGTCGGTCGCGAAGCTTGAAACCCCCCGAATCGGGTGATAATTGTGAACGGTCCGTCAGCCCTTGCGTTGCGCACCTGATAAGGAGAGTCATGAGCGGCCCCGATGTCATGTTTCCCGAGGAGCAGCAGCAGATCTCAACGGTCTGCGCCCGGCTGCAGCGGGATGCCAACGCCAAGGCGGTTCTGCTGATTGGGCGCGATGGCCAGCCCATCGCCGAAGCGGGTGACGTCGACGAGCTGGACGTGACGTCGCTGTCGTCGCTGACGGCCGGCAACGTCGCCGCCACCGGCGGCATCTCGAAGATCCTGCGCGAGAAGGACTTTACCAGCCAGTTTCACGAGGGCGAAAAGACCCACGTGCACATCACGCTGGTGGGCGGGCGGGCCATCCTGGTCGTCCTGTTCGACGAGCGATCGTCGCTGGGGCTGGTTCGCCTGCGGGTAAGAAAGTCGTCCGACGAGATGGCCCGGCTGTTCGAGCAGGTGGCCAAGAAAGCGGCGGCCAAAAGCCAGCCCTCCATCCTCACCGAGATCACCGACAGCGACATCGACAACCTCTTCAATGACTGACACGCGCACTTGATGAATCCATGAGTTTCATCAATTACTCGTCTCGGGAGATCAACTGCAAGTTGGTCTATTACGGCCCGGGTCTGTGTGGGAAGACAACAAACCTGCAATACATTTATGCGAAGACCAGCCCCGACGCCAAAGGCAAGATGATCTCGCTGGCGACGGAGACGGAACGGACGCTGTTCTTTGATTTTCTCCCGCTGTCTCTGGGTGAAATTCGCGGCTTCAAGACCCGCTTTCATCTCTACACCGTCCCTGGGCAGGTCTTCTACGACGCCAGCCGGAAGCTGATCCTGAAGGGCGTCGACGGGGTGGTCTTCGTCGCCGATTCGCAGATCGAACGCATGGAAGCGAACATCGAATCGCTGGACAATCTGCGCTTGAACCTGACCGAGCAAGGCTACGACCTGGACAAGCTTCCATACGTCATCCAGTACAACAAGCGCGACCTGCCCAACGCCGCACCGATGGATCAGCTGCGCAACGTGCTGAACCCGACCAAGGTACAAGAGTTCGAAGCCTGCGCCACCAGCGGCGTCGGTGTGTTCGACACGCTGAAGGCCGTCGCCAAGTCGGTCTTGACCGAACTCAAGCGCGGAAGCTGAGCGAGCGCACGCGGCGCTCGCTCACTTACGAATCACGGCGGTGGCGAAGATGGCTGACACGGCAGCGTGCGCGCCCAGCCAGAAGCGGTCCAGGAAATCAGGAACGTAGCGAACGTCGACGACTCCGGCCAGCGCGGCGAACAGCAGGGTGCCGGCGATGCCGAAGCCGAAGCCGGCCAGAAGCGGGCGCAGCCGGCCGGCGCCGTAGAACAGCACCGTCAACACCAGCGGCGCAATGGCGCTCCAGAGCAGCGGGTTGCCGTACGCGGTCGGCCCCAGCAGGTTGGAGATGTTCATGGTGAACCCGGCCGACAGGATCGACACCACCGGGTGCGACGCCGCGCTGAAGAAGAACGGCAGCAAGAACAAACCCGACGATCCGGCCACCAACGCGGCCACGAAACCCAGGCCCAGCTTGTCGGTCGGCCGCCCGCGCCGGCGCAAAAGGCAGATGCCCAGCATGGCCAGGCTGCAGCCGATGCCCAGCTCGCCGGCGCCGCGGCCGGCGCGCACCTTGCGTAAAGCCGCCGCCGCGTCGACCACGCCGGCACCGTAGTGGTCGTCGACCCGGTTGTCACTTGCGCCATCGGCGCCGGCTTTCGCTCGCGGCTTGCGGGCGGTGTCGAGGAGGATCTGCTCGACCGCTTCCGGTTTGCTGATGCCGGCACCAATGATCAGCGCCGCCACGCCCGCCACGTGGGGCGACGCCATCGACGTGCCCATGAACCAAAGGTAGTCGGTGCGCGCGGTGTCGCCCGGCACGATGGTGTGTTGAAGGACGCCGTCCGGTTGGCCGTCGCCGTTCTGGTCGACGCGCACATTGCCGCCCGGCGCGGCGATGTCGATTTCCTTGCCCCAGTTCGAATAGAAGGTCGTGGTTTCGTCGAACTGGGTGGCGGCCACGGCGATCACGCCGGGATAGCGGGCGGGGTAGCTGACCCGTCCGCTGCCGTCGTTGCCGGCCGCCGCCACCACCGTCACGCCGTGGGCGCGGGCGTATTTCACCGCGCTGCCGATGGTGCCGACGGGGATCGGCCCGCCCAGGCTCATATTGATGACCTGCGCGCCGTGATCGGCGGCCCAGCGGATGCCTTGGGCGATGCCGGCCATCGAGCCTGACCCGCGCGCCGACAGCACCTTGATGGGCATGATGGTGGCGCCGAAGGCCACACCGGCGACGCCGCGGCCATTGTTGGTCGACTGGGCGATGGTCCCGGCGACATGGGTGCCGTGGCCGTGGTCATCGTCAGCGTTGGGGTTGTTGCTTATGAAGTTGAACCCCGGAGCGAAGGTGGTCTCAGCCAGATCGCCGACCCGGCTGACGCCGGTGTCGATCACCGCGACCACCACGCCCTTGCCTTGGCCCAGCTTCCACGCCTCGGGCAGCCCGACCTGGCGCAGATGCCACTGATAGCGGAAGCAGGGATCGTTGGGGAAAGCGGCCGGGTCAGCGCCGTCGGTGGCCTTGCCATCCGCTCTGTTGCACTCCGCTTCCAGCGAGCCGGTGCCGACGGCGATGGCTTCGTTGGGGGGAATGAACGCGTCGGCGTCGTAGTCGACGCTTTCCACGTGCGAATCGTGCGAAAGCGTTCGCAGGGCGGCGGCGGCTTCGTCGGCGCTCGAAAAGTCGATCCGGTACAGGCGATCGACGGTCGAATAATCGCTGATTGGCTCTTCCTTATAAGGCGTGGCGGCCAGGAACTGCGTCGAGATATCGTCTCGGTAGTCGACGATGAGACGCGTCGGGTGCAGCCCAGCCGCCAAGGCGCGCTCCTCCGCCGTCGGTTCGGGTCGTGGTGCCGGCTCGGCTGATTTGAAACCGTGCCAAAGCGCGCCGGTACCGGCCAGAACCGCCGCGAACAACCCCCAGGGAACGACCCGTGGCATCGCCATGGCGACAGTATACGGCGGCGCCGGCAATTGCGCTTCTCGCGCCGCGCCGCTGAAGGTCGCGCCCGGCGACGATGGCAGCTCGGCTGGCAGGTTTGATTTCCGCCGGCCACTCGCCTACAGTGGCCAGCAGTTTTCTGCACGTGCGCGCCAAGTTCATCAAAAATCTTGTGCGGTTGGCAGGAGTGCCTGGAACAATGCGAAACGATCAAGCGGCTCGAGTGATTCGGTTGGTCGTTCCTTTCTTGGTTGTCGGTTGTTTGGTCGCCTTTTCTGTTCCGGCCCGGGCCGACGAGGCGGAGGCCATCGCCCGCGTCACGAAGATGAACAAGAAGGCCATCGAGGAGTACGAGAACCTCAACTTCGAAGAAGCACGGAAGATTTTGAAGGACGCGCTGGACGTCTGCACCGCTTCGGGCCTGGACAAACATCCGATCAAGGCCCGCACGCACATTCACATGGGCATCGTCATCTTCGCCGGCTTCAAACAGAAAGAGCTGGCGTTGAAACAATTTCGAAAGGCGCTGGATATCCAGCCGGACATTCGCCTGACCAAGAGCCTGGCGAATCCGGAAATTCAGGCCGCCTTCGACGAAGCGTTGGCCGGTGCCGGCTCGGACAGGCCTGACACGGGCGCGCCGACCGAGAAGAAGCCGAACCTGTCGGCCGTCCCCCCGCCGTCCGATCTGAAGACGCTGGGGCACGAACCGGTCACGCAAGGCCAGCAGGGCAACGCCATCACCATCACCGCCACCGTCGATGCGTCGCTGGGCGCGGAGAAGGTGGTGCTGGCCTATCGGCCCGACGGCGCGTCCGATTTTCTTGGGCGCGAGATGAAGCCGACCGCGGATGGGCTTTATTCGGCGGACATTCCGGTTTCGGCGACGGCCGGGAACCTGGTGGCCTACTACATCGAGGCGCAGGGCAAGGACGGGCAGCCCATCGCCGCCAAAGGTTCCGTGGCCGATCCGATCATCGTCACCCTGCAAGGCGCCGGCGCCCCCGAGCGGCCGCGCCGGCACGCCGAAGACGAAGGAGAAGAGGGAAACGGCTCGCGGTTCTATATCGGTCTGCAGCTTGGCACCGGCTTTGGCTGGACGACCGGCAACGGCGAGGTCAACGTCGACGACAAGATCAATCCGCCGGGCTTCGCGCTGGCGCAGCTTGGTCACCTGGCGCCGGAACTGGGGTACTTCATTCGGCCGAACCTCCTGCTGTCGGTGCAAGGACGATTGCAGCTGGTCACCGGGACCACGGCGCTTGACCTGCCGAGGAACGTGGACCAATCAACGGATGCGGGGAAGATGGAGGCCGCGAAGCTGGCTGCCGCTTGCGGCGGCGACTATGTCTGCTCGCCAGCGAACGGCGCCATCGCGGTGATGGCGCGGCTGACCTGGTATTTCGGCACCCTGCCGGTGCGGCCCTTCGCGGGAATCGCCGCGGGTGGCGGCTATATCCGCCACGTGGCGGCCTTCGACCAGCAGAAGAAGTGCGGCTCGAACATGACGCAGACGTGCGTGGACACCGTCGCCGCCGGTCCGGTGCTGTTCGGGCCCGACGGTGGCATTCTTTACAATCTGACCAAGAACATCGGTTTGGTCCTGGGCGTGAACACGCAGCTCGGCTTCGGACACTTCACGTTCAACGTCGACGTGAACGCGGGCATGGCCGTGCAGTTGTGACCGCTCGCTGACGCTCGCTGCGCGGAAGGGGCTGCTGGCCCCTCCCGCGGGCCCACCCCAGCGCTTCTCGCAAGGTGAGCCGGCGCGGCGGAGCCGCGCCTCCTGAACTGAAATAGCCGCGCACGCGGCCGGGAAACGAAAGAGACTGATCCCATGCCTCTCCCTTTGGGAGAGGCCCCCGGCCGAAGGCCGCGGGTGAGGGGCGGGCGCGGCGCCTTTACGTCTTCTCGGGCTCCCACAGCGGTTCGGGTTCGCCGTACAGGCGGGAGGCGTGGCGGCTCATCACGAACAGGGCGTCGGAAAGCCGGTTCAAATACGGCAGCGCCTGCGGGTTGATCTCGTCGGTGCTGATCAGCGTGACCAGCAGGCGCTCAGCGCGGCGGCACACGGTGCGAGCGAGGTGCAGGTACGACGCCACCCAGCCGCCACCAGGAAGAATGAAGCTGCGCAGCTCGGGCAGCGATTCGTTCCATTGATCGATCTCACGCTCCAGCGCCTCGACGTGGCGCGCTTCGATCACCGGCTGCTTCGGGTGGCGGTGGGCGGGCGTGGTGGCGAGATCGCTGCCGAGATTGAAAAGCTCGTTCTGAATGCGGCGTAAGACCGCGTCCAATTCGCGGGCGCCGGCGGGCGCGACCGGCGTCTGCAGCGCCGTGCGAGCCAGACCCAGACACGACGACAGTTCGTCGACGGTGCCATAGGTTTCGATGCGCCCGCTGTTTTTTCCTACCTTCTCGCCACTGGCCAGGCGGGTCTGTCCACCGTCGCCGGCCTTGGTGTAGATCCGATTGAGCCTCACCATGCCGACGTATATACCGTGGATCGCATGCTGTTCGATCCTCTACCGCGCGCGATTCTTCTCGACGTCGGTTTCACGCTGACCTTTTGCGACGGCCGGGCCATCGCCTCGCACGCCGCGCGCGCCGGCGTGATCGTCGATCCGCTGGCCATCGAAGGCGCCGAGGGCGCCTTGCGCGCCGAGCTGCGCGAGACGCTGGGCACCGTCCACCGCACGCACGACGACGGCGGCAAACGCTATCTCGGCCGCATCTTTCGCCGCACGCTGGAGCTGGCCGGCCAAGCCGGGCCACCCGATTCTTTGCAGCGCGCGGTGGAGATCGTCCTCGGCGAGCACCTGCGACGCAACGTCTGGTGTCGCGTCGGCGCGGGCGTGCCGACGTCGCTGCAGCGCCTGCGCGCCGCCGGCTGTCGCCTGGCCGTGGTCTCGAACAGCGAGGGCACCGTCGAGGCGATGCTGGAGACGGTCGGCCTGCGGCCGCTGCTGGACACCGTGGTCGACTCTGCCGTGGTCGGTCTGGTCAAACCCGATCCGCGCATCTTTCAGGTGGCGCTGGACCGTCTGGGGATTGCGTCGTCGCAAGCGGTGATGGTCGGCGATTCTCCTTCAGCGGATGTGGTGGGCGCGCGCGCTGTGGGCGCGCGCGCCGCCCTGTTGGATCCGTTCGATCTGTACCTATCGGTGGACGCCCCGCGCTTTCGCGACCTGGCGGCGTTCACCGACGCGCTATTGGGAACTGATTAGGCCAGCGAATCCTTGGCCGCCTTGAGTGGGCGCGCCTTCAAGACCTTGCGAGCGGGCTTGGCCTTGATGGTGATCGGTTCCTTGGTGAACGGGTTGATGCCAGGGCGTTCTTTGGTGGCCGGTTTTTTCACGACGACAAACTTGGCGAAGCCGGGCAGCACGAAGAGACCATTCTTCTTGAGCTCTTTGTGTCCAACATTGGCCAGCGACTCGATCACGCGGGCGACGTCTTTGCGCGCAAGCTTTTCCTTGTGAGCATCCGCGATCGCCTGGATTATCTGGGACTTCGTGAGGACCTTTGCCATCTCGCTCTCCTTTTGTTCAACGCCATCCGCTCAGTGACCCGCTGCTTCATCAGCGCGGTGATCGTCACCGCCCATGAAAGTGGTGTGACACTTTAGGCAGAAAGATTTCCCCTGAAAACAAAAAAAGAACAAAAAACCGCGGAAAAACCAGGGCGCCACGCGTTTGTTCCGTCGGAGAAAGCGAATCGCCGCGCGCGCACGGCGCGCAAGACAGTGGCGGCGCTGGTGTCGCCATCGTCGTCGGTGAAGGCGTCCTCACCGACGGAGACGGCGCCGTTTTTGAAATGGGCCGGCGGCAAACGACAGCTTTTGCCGGCGATCATGCGGGTGGTTCCTCCTGCGATAGGCACCTACTACGAACCGTTCGTCGGCGCCGGCGCGCTGTTCTTCGCCTTGGCGGCCGCCCGAAAATTTAAACGCGCCGTCATCGCCGACACCAACAGCGACCTGATTGACTGTTATCTCGCCGTCCGCGATCAACTGAATGATGTCATCGACGAGCTGCGCCGCTATCGATACGAACGCGACGCTTACTACGCGGTGCGGGCGCTAGACCCGGAAAAACTGTCGCCGGCCGAACGAGCGGCGCGGGTCATCTATCTCAATCGCTGCGGGTACAACGGCCTTTATCGGGTGAACAGCGCCGGCCACTTCAACGTGCCGTTCGGTCGTCATCGCTCGGTACTGATCTGCGATGTCGATCGGCTGCAAGCGGCGTCGGCCGCGTTGCAAGGCGTGGACATCCGCCGCCAAGACTTCGACGCCACCGTGACCGACGCCAGGCCGGGTGATTTCGTCTACCTCGATCCGCCGTATGTCCCACTGTCGCGCACGTCGTCGTTCACGGCGTACGCGCAAGGGCGGTTCGGGGCGGAGGAGCAGTCACGATTGGCGGCGACATTGCGGCGTCTGGGGGCGGCGGGCGTGGCGACGGTGCTGTCGAATTCGGATTGTCCGACGACGCGCAAGCTGTATCGCCATCTGCCGCGGCAAAAGATCGCCGTGCGGCGGGCGATCAACTCGGTGGCCACCGCGCGCGGTCCCGTCGCCGAGTTGCTGGTGCGCAGCTTCGATTTCTGAGTGTCCTGTCGCCGCAGCGCTTGCGATCGAGCAATCGATGGTTAGATCTGATTGGAACGAGTTGGATTTGGGTAGGGCGCGGTCGTCGCAGGTGTGGGTTGGTGTTGGTGGGGGGACGACCGGCAGTGGAGGGTCGAAGGTGCCAGACACCGTCGACCCTCTTTTTTCATTATGGACGTAACTTCTTCGTCTTGAGCGCAACCATGAATCGCGTGCTGCTGTCGGGGTGATCTGCTAAGCAGCGGAGATGGCGAAGGTCGATGAGCTGCAGAAGGAGCATGAGGCGCGGGTGACGGCGCTGGTGGCGGAGCTGGCGGGGCGAGGGGCAGAGTCGGACTGGGCGTTGGTGCGCGCCCTCGTTCACCAGGCGGTGCACGCGGCGGCGGCGCGAAAGGCGGCGGAGTTTTGCGCGCTGTCGACCTATCTGGCGGAGATGATCGGGCACGCGCACCAGTTGGTCCACGGTGGCTCTGAAACGCCGGCAGCGCATCGAGACATCGTCCATTGACGTGTTATCTTTCGCCGCCGATGCGTCAGCTGGCGGTCATCGCACTTGTCATCACCACTGCTGCGGGCGTTCCGGCCTGCAAGAAAACGAAAGAGGCCAACCCCGTGTCTTCATCGCAACCAACCAATGCTTCCGCTGGATTGATGGTCGAAGAGGTGCAGGTGGGAACCGGCGACGTGGCCAGCAAAGGCAAGGTGGTGTCGGTCCACTACACCGGCCGGCTGACCGACGGCACCAAGTTCGATAGCTCGCTGGATCACGGGCGGCCGATCGAATTTGCGCTTGGCACCGGGCGGGTGATCAAAGGTTGGGACCAAGGTATCGACGGCATGAAGGTCGGCGGCAAGCGCAAGCTGACCATCCCGCCTGATCTGGCCTATGGCGCGCGCGGCACACCGGGCGGGCCGATTCCCCCGAATGCCACGCTGGTTTTCGACGTCGAGCTGGTCGGCGTCAAGTAGCCGCGGCGTAACCAGATAGCGCTGGCAAACATCGCGGCATTGAGTAGACTCCGCCGCCGGGTGGGGTGGCCGCTTTGTCGGCCACCTCATGCGCGTTTTCACCAGGCCAGACCGGGTCAGCACAGCGAGAAGGAAAAGTCATGGCGTCCATCGACAAGGTTCGAAACATCGGAATCTCCGCCCACATCGATTCAGGGAAGACCACCCTGTCCGAACGCATCCTTTTTTACACTGGAAAAATCCACAAGATCGAAGAGGTCAGGGGCAAGTCGGGCGTGGGCGCCAAGATGGACTCGATGGATCTCGAACGCGAGAAGGGCATCACGATCCAATCCGCCGCCACCTACTGCGAGTGGGACGGATACAACATCAACCTGATCGATACGCCCGGACACGTCGACTTCACCATCGAGGTTGAACGCGCGTTGCGGGTTCTCGACGGGGCGGTGCTGGTTCTGTGCGGCACCTCTGGCGTGCAATCGCAGTCGTACACCGTCGATCGCCAGATGCGCCGCTACAACGTGCCGCGCCTGGCCTTCATCAACAAGCTCGACCGCGCGGGCGCCGATCCCAAACGCGTCACGGCGCAGCTGAAGGAAAAGCTGCGCCACAACACCATCACCATGCAGCTGCCCATCGGCGAAGAGGCCGACTTCGACGGTATCATCGACCTCATCAAGATGAAGGCTTCCTTCTTCGACGGCGACAACGGCGAGGACATCCGCGAAGAAGAGATCCCGGCCGACCGGCTTGAGGAGGCCAAGACCGCCCGCCACGACATGATCGCCGCCATCGCCGATCACGACGAGGCCATGGCCGACAAATACCTCGCCGAAGCCGAGGTCACCCCCGCCGAGCTGCACGCCGCCATTCGCCGGGTGACCATCGCCCTCAAGATGACGCCGGTCTTCATCGGCTCGGCGTACAAGAACAAGGGCGTTCAGCTGCTGCTCGACGGCGTGAACATGTACCTGCCGAATCCGACCGAGGTCACCAACATCGCCCTCGACCAGAACAAGAACGAAGAGAAGACTGTCCTTTTGTCGGATCCGAAGAAGCCGTTTGTCGGACTGGCCTTCAAGCTGGAAGAAGGGCGCTACGGGCAGCTGACTTATATGCGCGTTTATCAGGGCTCGCTCTCCAAGGGCGACTTCATCGTCAACAACTCGTCGAACCGCAGACGCATCAAGGTGCCGCGCCTGGTGCGCATGCACTCGAACGAGATGAACGACATCGAGACGGCCACGGCGGGCGACATCGTCGCGCTGTTCGGCGTGGAGTGCTCGTCGGGCGATACGTTCTCGACCGAATCGGTGGCCTACACCATGACGTCGATGCACGTGCCGGAGGCGGTCATCTCCTTGGCCGTTTCGCCCAAGGACAAGGCCAACGCCACCAACTTCTCCAAGGCCCTCAATCGCTTCACCAAAGAGGATCCGACCTTCCGCGTCCACCGCGACGAGGAGTCGGCCCAGACCATCATCAGCGGGATGGGCGAGCTTCACCTCGAGATCTACATCGAGCGCATGAAGCGCGAGTACAGCTGCGAGGTGATCTCGGGTAAGCCCCAGGTGGCGTACCGCGAGGCCATCGGGCAGCACGCGGAGTTCAGTTACACCCACAAGAAACAGACCGGCGGTTCGGGCCAGTACGGTAAGGTGGCCGGGTTCATCGAGCCGCTGCCCGCCGATCACGCCACCGGGTTCGAGTTCGTCGACGAGATCGTGGGCGGTTCGATCCCGCGCGAGTTTATCCCGGCCTGCGAAAAAGGCTTCCGCGAGGCCGTGAAGAAGGGGCCGCTGATCGGGTTCCCCATTGTCGGCGTCAAGTGCGTCATCAATGACGGCGCTTCGCACCCGGTCGATTCGTCGGAAATCGCCTTCCGCACGGCGGCGCTGATGGGTTTCCGCGAGGCCTATGCCGGCGCCAAGCCGACCATCCTCGAGCCTATCATGCGGGTCGAGGTGCAGTTCCCGGAGGAGTTCCAGGGCGCCGTCATGGGCCAGCTGAACCAGCGCCGCGGCACCATCATCTCGTCGGAGAAACAGGAAGGCTTCGTGCAAGCGATGGCCGAGGTGCCGCTTAACGACATGTTCGGCTATTCGACGGACCTGCGGTCGGCGACGCAAGGCAAGGGCGAGTTCACCATGGAGTTCCAGAAGTACGCCGAGGTGCCCAAGCAGGCCCGCGAAGTGATGATGGCCGAATTTCGCACCAAGCGAGAGAAAGAGGCCGCGGCCCGTTGAGGCGCGACGGCGGAACGGGCAAACGGCTTTCGGCCAGCGTGCCGGAAGCCGGCGCCCGCGGCTCGCGCACGCTGCGCCTGCTGCTGGGCGAGCTGGGCGCGGCCAAGCACCGCTTGCTGGTCGAGACCGAGGCCCTGCGCGACATCGAGACGCGAGTTCGTGGTTGGGATCTGAGCGAGGCTTTTCAAGCGCGGCGTGGCCACACCCTGCGCGTCGAGGCGACGGTCCGCTTCAGCGGCGCGCTGGATGAGCTGCACGACTTGCTGGCGCGGCTGTCAGACGCGCGCCTGTCGCCGGCGTTCGCCCTGCGACCGATCTCGCCCGGCCGGCGGCGCCTGCTGACCGAGATCCGCAGCGAGCTGCGCTACCTGCAGCGCGCCTTCGACGGCGGCAACCTATTGCTGGCGAACACGCTCGAAACGTTCAGCAGTTAAAGCGAGCGGCAGCGCGCCCTCCGGCGCTCATGATTGGTCACGTCTCCCTGGCGGAGCGCCCTTTTTTTGGGATCGGTTAAAGAGCGCTCCTCGTCAGAGGAGCGCAAACGCGCGCAAGCCGCCTTCCAGTCGGTTGTTCACCTTCGCCCCGCGCGTAACGGGCTTGCCTCCGAAAATGTGACCGATGGTGAGCTCCCGCGGGGCCCGCCGGTACTTCGCAAAGTGGGCCGGTCGGCGGCGCTCGCCAGGCTGACGCGGAGTGGCGTATTGTTCGCCCATGGACCTTCTTCGACAGCTGGTTCGGGTGCCGGGGGTGCAGGCGATCTGGGCCAAGTTGGGTCTGGGATCGCTGGCGACGCGGATGCGCTTTGACATCACCGAGCGCCCCGCCTACGCCTACGGCGTCTACTCTGCCGCCATGCTGGCCAAGCGTCTTGGTCTGGACGCCATCTCGGTGGTCGAGTTCGGTGTCGCCGGCGGCCGGGGCCTGCTGGCTCTCGAGCGCGTGGCGGCGGAGATCGAGCGCGCTCTGTCCATTCGCATCGCCGTGTTCGGATTCGATTCCGGCACGGGCATGCCGGCGCCTGTTGACTACCGCGACCTGCCGTACGTGTGGAGCGAGGGGTTTTATCAGATGGACGTGGAGGCCCTGCGCAGCAAGCTCACGCGCGCTCGGCTGGTCCTGGGCGACCTCGGCGAGACGGTGCGGCGCACGATGGGCGACAGTGGGACGCCGCCGGTTGGTTTTGTGTCTTTCGATCTCGACTACTACAGCTCGACCAAGACCGCTTTCAGCATCTTCGACAATGAATCGGATCGCTGTCTGCCCCGCGTGTACTGCTACTTCGACGACATCACCGGTCCAGAGATCGCCTGCATGAACGATTACGTGGGCGAGCTGCTGGCGATCCGCGAGTTCAACGATCGACACCCACGACGGAAGCTGGCGAAGCTGGCTTACCTCTGGACCGAGCGGGAAAAACGGTCCATCTGGAATGAGAAGATTTACGTCTTCCACGACTTTGACCACCCGCTGTACACGAAGAACGTCATGCCCGCAGGCGTCGCGTTCCGGCAGCTGCCCCTGTCGGCGGGCTGAAAAAACGGCCGCGGCCGGCCTGCGGTCAGAGCGGCGCCGGGGCGAGCGATCTATTCGGTGTTGTCAGGCGGCGGGCTGGCGATGGTGGGGCCACCGTCGTCGCGCGGTGGCGGCGGCGGTGGCGTCCAGGTACGAGCGCGAGAGGTCCGCTTCGTCGAGGAGGCCGACAGTCTGGCCGGTGTCCCCAGCCGTCGGGCAGCCAGCGTGATCCGCTGATGGCATGTGGACCGCGGCCAAACATGGGAAAGGAACTCCCGATTGACGACCCGCCGCCTGCTGAAGTGCCGACATTTTGGGCCTTCAAAGGTCGGTCGGTTAGAAAACCGCCGGATCCTGGTGTAGCCTGCCCGCCTCAGGCATGGGCGCGGCCGCTTTTTACGACATGGACGGGACGTTGGTGCGGACCAACCTGGTTCACGCCTTCGCCTACAACGCCAAGAACCAGCAGGGCCTGCTGCGCAGCGTGTTCAAGACGGCGGCGACGTTCGCCAGCGTGCCGCTGTTCATGGCCGCCGATTTCTATAATCGGCGCCTCTTCAACGACATCTTCTTCGTCCGCTACCGTGGCGAATCGGAAGATCGCCTGCGCTATCTCGCCGATGAGCTGTTCGAGAGCACCATCAAGCCGTCGATTTTTCCCGGCGCCTATGAGCTGATCGCCAAATCCAAGGAACTGGGCCTGCGCCAGGTGCTGGTCACCGGCGCCCTGGACATCACGGTCGAGCCGCTGGCCAGGCACCTCAAGATCGACGACTATGTGACGAACCGCCTGGAATTCGTCGACGGATACGCCACCGGCCGCCTTTTGCCGCCGGTGATGGCGGCCGCCACCAAGGCCAGCTGGATTCGCATCTACGCCGAGAAAGAGAGCTTGAACCTGTCCGACTGTTACAGCTATTCCGACAGCATGAGCGATCTGCCGATGCTCTCGGTGGTGGGCCACCCCACGGCCGTCAACCCCGACCTGCGGCTGCGCAATACGGCGCTGCAGCACGACTGGCCGATACTGGACCTGCGGTGAGAAGGACGATCTGATGCGCGAAAGGCAGCCCAAGATCCTGCGCGGCCCGGTGCCGCGGCGGAAGGAAGACGACCAGGTCGTCTATATCGACAACGATTCGGCGCCGCGAATTCTGTTCTCGGGCGAAGATCTTCTGCTGGAAGACCTGCCGATCGGCACGCGGGTGGTCTATCCCAAGCCTCCCATCGAGGGGCTGGCCAACCCGGGCGCGGCCATTCGCTATGCGCTGAACCACCCGCTGGACACGCCGCCGCTGTACGCGCAGCTGATGCCGGGCATGCGGGTGACCATCGCCGTCGACGACATCAGCCTGCCGCTGCCGCCGATGGTCACGCCTGACGTCCGGCAGACCATCATCGAGATTCTGCTGGAGCTTCTGGACGCCAACGGCGTGGACGACGTGCACATCATCGTCGCCAATTCGTTGCACCGGAAGATGACCGCCGCCGAGATGAAGCGGATGGTGGGCGCGAAGATTCACGACGCATTTTATCCCGACCGTTACTACAACCACGACGCCGAAGATCCTGACGGGATGGTGCACTTGGGCGTCACCGAAAAGAACGAGCCGGTGAACATCAACCGCCGGGCCGTCGAGAGCGACCTCTGCATCTACGTGAACATCAACCTGGTGCCCATGGACGGCGGGCACAAGTCGGTGACGGTCGGCCTGTGCGACTACGACAGCCTGCGGCCGCACCACGATCCGGAGACCATCCGGGCGTCGGACAGTTACATGGATCCGAAGAAGTCGGTGCTGAACACCAAGGTCGAGCGCATGGGCGCGCTGGTGGACAAGCACATGAACGTCTTCCACATCGAGACTGCCCTGAACAACCGCATGTTCGCCGGCCCGACGGCGTTCCTGTCGAAGAACGAAGACGAGTTCACCGAGTTCGATCGCCTGAAATTCGAGGCGATGAAGTGGTCGCTGTCGAAGCTGCCGGCCGCCGCCAAGCGGACGCTGTTTCATTCCATTCCGGCGCAGTACCAGCTCATCGCCTGCCACGCCGGCAAGACCGAGCCGGTGCACGAGAAGATCCTGGCGCGTTGCTTTGAACAGTACGCGGTCAACGTGCGCGGCCAGGCGGACATCTTGATCTGCGGCGTGCCGTTCATCTCGCCGTACAACGTGAACTCGATCCTGAATCCGCTGCTGGTGCAGGTGATGGGCCTCGGCTACTTCCACAACATGTACCGGGGCAAACCGGTGCTGAAAAAGGGCGGCGTCATGATTTTGACCCACCCTTGCTATGACGAGTTCGATCACAACCACCACCCGAGCTACATCGAGTTCTTCAATCGCCTGCTGCCCGAGACGCGCGACGCGATGAAGCTGCGCCACAAGTACGAAGAAGAGTTCGCCCACAACCCGAGCTACATCGAGATGTATCGGCGCGGGAACGCCTACCACGGCGCGCACCCGTTCTTCATGTGGTACTGGGGCGAGAACGGCCGCCAGCACATCGGCAAGGTGATCGCGGCCGGCGCGCAGAACGCGCACGTGCCTGCAATGCTGGGCTGGGATCGCGCCGAATCGCTGACCGAGGCCATCGCCATGGCCCGCAGCTTCGTCGGCCCGTCGCCCGAGATCACCTTGATGCACCACCCGCCCATCGTCATGGCCGACATGGAGTGAAGGGCACCGTGAAGCTGCGCAGCACTGGCCGCGGGACGAAATTTTCGGCGGCGCGCGGGGTCTGGGAGTCGGTGCAAGAGGTGGTGTACGCGGCGGGCTGGCCGGGGCGGGTGCTCGATCGCCTGCCGGCGGCGACGCGCGTGGCGGCGGTCCGGCACGAACTGGAGCTGGCGCGCGGCTCGGTCGGGCGGCCGCCGCTGAAGGTGGCGTTCGTCTCCGACCTGCACATCGGGCCGTTGACGCCGCCGCGGTTGCTTGATCGGGCGTTCGATCAGCTGGACGACTTCGCCGCCGACGTGCTGGCGCTGGGTGGCGACTACGTCTATCTGGAGGCGACGTCGAAGATGGCCGAGCGGTTGCGCGGGCTGGTGGCGCGCGTGTCGGCGCCGATCAAGGTCGCCGTGCTGGGCAACCACGATCTGTGGACCGACAACACGCTCCTCGAACGGGCGCTGGCCGACGCCGGCGCGACGGTGCTGGTCAACGACGCCCTTCGCTTGCCGCCGCCCCACGACGACGTGGCGTTGATCGGCATCGACGAGCCGTGGACCGGCGCGCCCGACGCCGCCCGCGCCTTCGCCGCCGCCGGCGACGTGCCGGTGCGCATCGTCGTCGCGCACGCCCCGGAGGCGTTCCCGCACGTGGTCGGCCGCGGAGCCAAGCTGATGCTGTGCGGGCACACCCACGGCGGCCAGGTGGCGCTGCCGTCCGGGCCGGTGGTGGTGCACGGTCCGCTGGGCCGGCGCTGGCCGTCGGGGTTGCACGACGTGAGCGGGATGAAGCTGTTCGTGTCGCGCGGCCTTGGCAACGTCGACCTGCCGATCCGGGCCAACGCGGCGCCGGACGTGTCGCTGTTCAGTATTCGTTCGATCTGACGCGTCCGCCCGCCCCGAGTGGCAATTCTCGGCCGGGTACGTTATCTAAGTCGGTCGTGGCAACGTCCAAGAAGCCGCCGCACGCCGGGCATCGGGCCGGCTCTTCCCATGTCGTTCCGTCGGCGGCCGGTGCGTCCTCCCCGACCTTGCCGGTCGCCGAGATCTTCCGCGGGCGCAACGTCTTCATCCTGGGAAGCACCGGGTTCGTGGGCAAGGTGCTGCTCAGCTTGCTGCTGGATCGCTTCCCGGACATCGGGCGCGCCTACGTGATGGTGCGGCGCGGGTCGGGAACGGACAGCGAGACGCGCTTCTGGCAAAGCGTGGTCACCTCGCCGGCGTTCGAACCGCTGCGCAGCAAATACCAAGGCCGCGAGGGGCTGGCGGCCTTCCTGAAAGAAAAAGTTCGCGTCGTCGACGGCGACATCACCGAGAAAAATCTCGGGCTGTCCGAGGAGGACGCCCAGCGCGTGGCCCAGGACATCGACGTGCTCATCAATTCGTCGGGTCGGGTGACGTTCAACCCGCCGCTGGAATCGGCGCTGAAGACCAACGTCGACGGCACCCGCAACGTCATCGCCTTCGCCAAGCGGATGAAGCGCCCGGCCCTGATCCACACCAGCACCTGTTTCGTGGCCGGCAACCGCAGCGGCGAGGTCTGGGAAAGCGAGGAATTGGACGGTTATTTCCCCCGCCGTCAGGACCTGCCCGGCACGCAGTTCTCCGTCGAGCAAGAGATGACCGACAGCGAACACGGCGCCACCCGCATCCGCCAGCTGGCGGACGACGCCCAGGTGCTGGCCCAGCTGCGCAAGCTGGCGCGCGAGCGCCTGCGCGAGGAGAACCGCGATCCGGACGACGAGGGCGCGCTGCGCCTGGCCGTGGCCCGCCAGCGCAAGGAATGGATCCGCGCCGAGCTGACCCAGCAAGGGATCGAACGCGCCCGCGAATGGGGTTGGCCCAACATCTACACGTACACCAAGAGCATGGGCGACCAGCTCGTGGCGCGCGAGACCGGCATCGTGCGGGCCATCGTTCGCCCGGCCATTGTCGAAAGCGCGGTGGCCTATCCGTTTCGCGGCTGGAACGAGGGCTTCACCACCTCGGCGCCGCTGGTGTACCTGGCGCTCAAGGGCCAGAACGTCCTGCCGGTGTCGTCGCAGAAGTTGATCCTGGACGTGGTCCCCGTCGATCACGTCGCCGCCGCGATGCTGATGGTGGCCGCCCAGGCCATCGTCGGCGAGCCCAAGCTGGTCTATCAGCTGTCCAGCGGCGATCTGAATCCGCTTTACATCGATCGCGTCGTCACCCTGACCGGGCTTTACAAGCGCAAGCGGTTTCAGGACAAGGAGACCGGTAACCGGTTCATCAATGAGCTGGCGGCGCGCATGGAGTTTCGCCCCATCACGCAGGAAGAGTACGAGGCGCGATCGATCCCGATGGTCAACCGCCTGGTGCAGCGGACTTCAAAAGCGCTGGGCAAGATCCGGCCCAGCTGGGGCGGCGGTCGCTTCACCGAGTTCGTCGATCGGGCCAAAAAACAGGTCGACGAGGTCGAGCGCATCACCGACGAGGCGTCGAAGAACATCGAGCTGTTCCGTCCCTTCATCTTCGACAACCGCTATGTCTTCCGCGCCGACAACATCCGCGCCCTGCGCGATCGCATGGGCGCCGACGGCCAGGCGCTGTTGCCGTGGGGGCCGGAAAATCTCGACTGGTACGACTACTGGATGAACATCCACTTCCCCGGTTTGCAGCGCTGGGTGCTGCCCGAACTGGACCAGACCTACGCCGCCCGGCCCAAGCAGGTTTACAGCTACCACGATCTGCTGGAGCTGTTCGACACCACCACCAAGCTGCACGCCACCCGCGTCGCCATGCGCATCGAGCGCGGCAAGCGCGAGGAGATCTACAACTACGCCGACCTGCAAGAGCTGGCCACGCGCATCGGCGTGTTCCTGATCGGCGAAGAGATCGCCGCCGGCGAGCGCGTCTTGCTGTTCGCCAAGAACGGACCGGAGTGGTCGATGGCGTACTTCGGCGTCCTCAAGGCGGGCGCCACGGTGGTCCCGGTGGGCTACGAATCGACGGTGGCGGAGATCGTGAACATCGCGCGGGCCTCGGGCGCGGTGGGCATCTTGATCGGCGACGATCTGCACGACAAGCGTTCGGATCTCAAGCGCGCGTTGCGCGAGGCCAGCCTGACCACCAAGATCTGGCCGTTTGCCACCGCCTTCGAGCTGCCCGATCTGGCCGTCGAGCAAGAGCGCGCCAAGGCCCTGCACAAGCGGGTCAACCCCGACACGCTGGCGTCGCTGATCTTCACCTCGGGCACCACCGGCAAGCCCAAGGGCGTGATGCTGACCCACCGCAACTTCACCTTCATGGTGTCGGAGCTGTCCAAGGTGTTCGAGTTCGGGGTCAGCGACGGCATGCTGTCGGTGCTGCCGCTGCACCACACCTTCGAGTTCTCGACCGGCTTGCTGGTGCCGCTGGCCCACGGCGCGCAGATCACTTACCTGACCGAGCTGACCGGCGAGCTGATCGCCTCGACGCTGAAGAAGGGCCACGTCACCGCCATCGTCGGCGTGCCGGCGCTGTGGGATCTGATGCGGCGCCGGGTCTTGCAGCGCTTCTCCGACAAGTCGCCGCTGCTGGAGACGGCGATGAAGGGCCTGATGGCCGCCAACTACGAGCTGCGGTCGCGCACAAAATTGGATCTGGGGCTTTTCTTCTTTCTGCCCATTCACGAAGGTTTCGGCGGGCGCATTCGTTATTTGATCAGCGGCGGGTCGGCGCTGCCGTCCGAGGTGATGAAGACCTTCTACGGGATGGGCTTCAGCTTTTTCGAAGGCTACGGCCTGACGGAGACGGCGCCGGTGTTGACGGTGACCTCTCCGAAGAAGAAGCCGATGGTGGGGTCGGTGGGGCAGCCGCTGCCTGGATTGGAGGTCAAGATCGACGCGCCCGACGGCGCCGGCGTGGGCGAGGTGATCGCCCGCGGCCGCAACGTGATGGCCGGTTACTGGGAGGATCAGCCCGGCACCGACGCCGCCATCGTCGACGGCTGGTTCCGCACCGGCGATCTCGGACGCTTCGACGAGAACGGCAACCTGTTTCTGGTCGGGCGATCGAAGGAGATCATCGTCGACTCCAACGGCAAGAACGTCTACCCCGACGAGATCGAAGATCTGTACCGCGATTGCAAGTTCATCAAGGACCTGTCGGTGGTCGGCCTGCCCGACGGCAGCGCCGAGCACGTGGTGTGCGCGGTGCAAGCGGCCTACGACGCCGACGCCACGCTGACCCACGCCGACGTCGCCGCTCGCATCGACGAACACTTTCGCAAGGTGTCGGCCGACCTGCCGTTCTGGAAACGGGTGAAGACCGTGCACATCTGGGACGGCGAGCTGCCGCGCACATCGACGCGCAAGGTGAAACGCCGCGAGGTGGTGGCCGAGTTGACCCGCCTGGCGCAGAAGTCAGCCGAGACTCCGACGGTGGCCCTGGACAGCGTGCGCGAAGGAACCAGCGTCGCCTGGCTGGCCGATCTGGTGGCCACCGTCTCGGGCCGCCAGCGCGGCGACGTGCACCCGAACAGCCGCTTTGATCAGCTGGGTTTCGACAGCCTGATGTACGCCGAGCTGTCCGGCGCGTTGGAGACCGCCGGCGTGACCATCCCCGACGGGTTCGACGTCACGGCCATTGCCGACGTCACCCAGTTGCACGACGCTCTGACGCGCGGCCGGGTGGGCGCGGTGATGGAACGGGCCGGCCGCCAGCGCAGCCAGGCGGCGGCGCCCAGCGACGAGATCCAGGTGCCGTCGACGGTGGCCCGCGCCGGCAAGCGTGGGTTGGCCCTGGCCCAGAAGCTGTTTTACAAGGGCGTCCTTCACACCGACGTGCGCGGCGCCAACCACATTCCGCAGCACACGAATTTCCTGGTGGCGGCCAATCACTGCTCGCACCTGGACATGGGCCTCATCAAGGTCGCGCTCGGTCCAGCGGGGCGGGACATCACCTCGCTGGCGGCGGCGGACTATTTTTTCCGCAACAAGTACCGGCGCGCCTATTTCTCGCACTTCACCAACCTGGTGCCGATGGAACGCAGCGGATCGATCCGGCGCTCGATGGACACCGCGCAGGAGGTGCTGCGCCAGGGCCGCAGTATGGTGGTGTTCCCGGAGGGCACGCGTTCGCTGAACGGCGAGCTGGCGGATTTTTTGCCCAGCCTGGGCTATCTGGCCCTGCGCGCCGAGGTGGGGATCTTGCCGGCCTTCATCGCCGGGACCTTCGACGCGCTTCCCAAGGGTGCGGCGATTCCCAAGGCGCGTGCGCTGGGCGTCGCTTTCGGGCCATTTTTGTCGATTGAACGCTTGAAAGAAATGACCGAAGGCCTGTCGTCCCAGGAGGCCTGGCGGCTGGCGGCGGCGTACGTTCAGCGCATCGTCGAGAATCTGCGCGACGGCGTGCCGAACCCGGTCGACAGCGAAGCAATCCGCGCGGCCTGGGACGGCCACCGCCTGGGTGTCATTGAACTCAAACGCGGCAGCAATGGCCCGCGTCGGTTGTTGCGATCGGTGCCGTGAGCGCGAAACGGACCAGGCGATCATGAGCGACAAGAAAATTCTCGTCACCGGCGCCAGCGGTTTCCTGGGCGGACACCTGGTGCGTGAGTTGGTCCGTCGTGGCGAGGCCGGCGCCTTGCGCGTGCTGGCCCAGTCAGCGCCGCCGCCCTGGATGCGCGCGCTGCCCATCGAGATCGCCGGCGGCTCGGTGACCAGCGCGGCGGACGTGGCCCGCGTGGTTGACGGCGTCGATCGCATTTACCACCTGGCCGGCATGGTCTCGTACAAGCCGGCCGACGCACACCGCATGTACGACGTTCACGTGGGCGGTACGCGCGCCCTGTGCGCGGCGGCAGTGCGCGCCGGGGTCAAGCGCATCGTCATGGCGTCGACCAGCGGCACGGTGGCGGTGTCCAAGCGCGCCGACGAGCTGCCGGACGAGACGTCGCCGGCGCCGGTCGACATCATCGCGCGCTGGCCGTACTACGGCAGCAAGCTTTATCAAGAGGAGGCGGCGCGCCGCGCGTGCGGCGACAAGATCGAGCTTGTCACCTTGAACCCCAGCTTGCTGCTGGGGCCGGGCGACGATCGGTTGAGCTCGACCCGGCTGGTGCTGCAGTTTCTGGCCCGGGAGATCGCGCTGATTCCGCCGGGCGGGTTGAACTTCGTCGACGCGCGCGACGTGGCGGGGTTGTTCCCGGTGGCCATGGAGCGCGGCACGCCGGGCGAACGTTATCTGGTCGGCGGCTACAACTGGACCTTCGCCGAGCTTCTTGGCCGCCTGGAACGCCTGACCAAAGTCGCCGGGCCCAGGTTCGTGGCCCGCGGCAAGCTGCCGCTGCTGGCGACGCGCGCCCAGGCGGCGCTGCTGCGCCACTGGGGCCGCACGCCGCCCGTTGAGCCGCAGAGCGTGGAGATGTCCGAGTACTTCTGGTACTTCGAATCCGGCAAGGCAGGACGCGAACTGGGCTTCATCCCGCGCGACGCCACCGACACGTTGTTCGAGACGGTGAAGTACGTGCGCGAGAATTTTCTCGGCAACGACGCCCTCTCGCGCAAGGCGGGCAGCGGCAGCGACGCCGCGTCGGCACCACGAGCGATCGCCGACAACTGAAGCGGCCAGCGGCGGACACGCACGTGGAACCGGCGCGTCCCTTGACCCTGGCCCACGCCACCGCCCTGGTGGTGGCCAGCATGGTGGGCACCGGCGTCTTCACCACCACCGGTTTCATGCTGGCTGATTTGCACTCGCCGCTGCTGGCGCTGGGGGTGTGGGTGCTGGCCGGCGCGCTGGCCCTGGCCGGCGCGGCCGTCTACGCCGAGCTGGGCGCCATGATGCCGCGGGCCGGTGGCGAGTACGTCTACCTGACGCGGGCGTTTCATCCGGCGGTGGGATTTCTGTCGGGGTGGGTCTCGTTGCTGGTGGGGTTCGCCGCGCCGACGGCGGCGGCGGCGCTGGCCTTCGGGCGCTACGCGCAGACGTTGCTCCCGGCCCTGCCAGTGAAAACGGCGGCGCTGGCGCTGGTCGCCGCGGCGACGCTGTTGCACCTGCGCGACGTGCGGCGCGGCGGCGTCATGCAGGCGCTGCTCACCGGATTGGTGATTGCGCTGATCGTCGGGTTCATCGTGGTGGCTCTGGCCTCGGGGCGCGCCGACTGGATGCGGATAGTTCGGCCCGCAACGCCGGCAGTTGGTTCATCGGCGGGGATCGGCGCGGTGGGCGTATCGCTGGTCTACGTGGCCTACAGCTATTTTGGCTGGAACGCCGCTGCCTACGTGGCGGGCGAGATCCGCGATCCGGATCGAACGCTGCCGCGCGCGTTGCTGGGTGGGACGGCGCTGGTGACGGTGCTGTACGTGGCGCTGAACGCGGTCTTTCTGTCGTCCGCCCCGGTCGCCGAACTGGCGGGCAAGGTGGAGATCGCCCACGTCGCGGCGACGGCGCTGCTGGGAAGCAAAGGCGGCGTGGTGGTGTCGTTCCTGGTGGCGCTGGCGCTGGCCGGATCGGTCAGCGCGCTGACCATGACCGGACCGCGCGTGGTGCAAGCGATGGCCGAGGACGGACAGTTCTTCCGCGCTCTCGGCCGCACCGGGCCGGGCGGGGCGCCGACGGCGGCCGTGCTGCTGCAGGGCGCGCTGGCGGCGGCCGGGATCCTCACCGCGGCGTTCGAGCCACTGCTGGTTTACGCTGGATTTACATTGACCCTCAGCGCGGCGGCGACCGTGGCGGGCGCCTTCGTTCTGCGCCGCCGCGAACCGGCCGCCGCCCGCCCGCACCGCGCCCTCGCCTGGCCGGTGAGCGGCATCGCTTATCTCGGTCTGGCCGCCTTCATGACCGTCTTCGCCATCCGCGAACGGCCGACGGAAAGTTTGGCCGGCATCGCCACGCTGCTGGCCGGCACGCTGGCTTGGCTTGTGTGGCAGCGCCGCCGCCGGCGTTAGAACCGCACGCGCAAGGCGGCCGGAACGACCTCGAACGTCGCCGGCAGCCGTCCGGGCGTTTCGCCGTCCAGCTCCAGCGGGATCACCGCGCCATCGTCGACGGGCGTCGCTTCCAGGCGCGTGGTCGATTCGTTGCGCACGTTTTCCAGACTGAGGTGCGAACCGTTATAGATGCGGCCGATCTTGGTCATGACCTCAAGGCGGCTGAAGTCGCCCACCACCACCAGATCAAGATGCCCGCTGTCCAGCGACGCCGATGGACAGATCTTCATGCCGCCGCCGAAGAAGCGTCCGTTGCCGACCGCCGCCATCAACACGCGCCGCCGCTGCTTGGGCCCACCGTCGATGCTCAGCCAGACGTCGGTGTTGTCGTACGAAGCCAAGGTGCGCAGCGTGGCGCCCAGGAACGCCAGCTTGCCGCCCAGACGCTTCGACGACGCATTGGCCTTGCTGGCCACCGCGCTGGAAAAGCCGAACGACGCCACGTTGACGAAATAGCGCAGCGCTGTTGATCCGTCGGGCGCGGTGTAGCGAACCCGTCCCACGTCGATGGCGTGGGCCGGCCTCTCGCGCACGTCCTTGGCCGCCTGGGCCAGCGACGGTGATAGCTGCAGCATGCGCCGGAAATCGCCGCCGGTGCCGCGCGGGATGATCCCGAGCTCGGTGGTGGCACCGGCGTCGGCCGACAAGATTCCGTTCGCCACCTCCGAGATCGTGCCGTCGCCGCCCAGGGCGACGATCAGCTGCCGTCCTGCCGCCGCCGCTTCGTGGGCCAGCAGCACGGCGTGACCGCCGGCGGTGGTGAACGCCGAATCGAACGGGCCCAGGCCCTCGGTCAGCGGGCCGACCAGCTTGGCCCAGCGGGCCTCGCTGAGGCCGCCGCCGGCGCGCGGGTTGACGATCACAAGCGGTCTTTGGGGATCCACGCCGGCTGTTCTTAACAGAAAACGGCGCCGACCCGAAACCGCGGCGACCAGAATCACGCGCGGCGATCAAAAGCGACTTATCCTGAAACGCACATGCTCGCGGGCGTTCTCTTCGGTCTGGGGGCCAGCGCGTGCTGGGCGCTGGCCAACGTGGTGGTGGCGCGCAGCGCCCGGCGGGTGGGCGCGGTGCGGGCCTTGCTGTGGGCGCAGCTGGTGGGCATCGCCCTGCTGGCCGAGCTGGCGATCTACAAAGACCTGCGCCCGGCGCCGATCAACAGCACGCACCTGATATGGATCGCCGTGGCGGGCGCGGCGGCGCTGCTGGCCTACGGTTGTTTGTTCTATGCCCTGCAACACGGCCGGCTGACCATCGCCGTGCCGATCATGTCCAGCTGGGCGGTGCTGTCGTCGGCGATCTCCGTGCTGGGGTTCGGCGAGCGTCTGCGCGGCGGGCAGCTGGCGGGAACGGCGCTGGTGGTGGTGGGCGTGCTGCTGGTATCGCGTCACGCGCAGGGCGAGCCGCCGTCGGGAAACGCCGCCGCGCCGCCACCGACCGGCCGCCGACCGCGCTGGGTGATCGCCTCGGTGGGCACGGCGATCGGTTTCGGCGTGCTCATCCCGGCGATGCAGGTGCTGGCGCCGGCCACCGGACGCTTGGGCGTGGTGTGCGTGGTCTATGCGGCGGACATCGTGCTGGGGTTGCCGCTGGCCTTGTTTTTTCGCGTGTCGCTGCGGCCGCCGCCGCTGGATGCCTGGGGCGTGGTTGCGCTGGCCGGGATCTTCGAGACCGCAGGCTTTGTCTGCATCGCCCTGGGCGCCCTTTACGCGCCGCTGGCGATCGTCTCGCCTCTGTCCAGTCTGGCGGCGGCGATGACCTTCCTGTTCGCCTGGCTGGTGCTGCGCGAACGCCCGGCGCGTCCGGCCGCCGTCGGCGCGGCGCTGGCGGCGATCGGCGTGCTGATCCTGGCGCTTTGACAGCCCGGTGAGGGCGTCGCGCGCGCGCGGATGCGGTAGACTCCGCGCCGTCATGGCTCACCAATACATCTTCACGATGCAGAACCTCCGCCGCGTTCATCCACCGAACAAGGAGGTGTTGAAAGGGATCTATCTGTCGTTCTATCCAGGCGCGAAGATCGGCGTCCTCGGATCAAACGGCGCCGGAAAATCGACGCTGCTGCGGATCATGGCCGGCGTGGACACCGATTTTTTCGGCGAGGCCAAGCCCGCCGAGGGCACCAAGATCGGTTACCTGCCGCAAGAGCCGGCGCTGGATCCAACCAAGGACGTCCTTGGCACTGTGGAAGAAGCGGTGGCACCAATCAAGAAGCTTCTGACTCGCTTTGACGAGGTCAACATGAAGCTGGGCGAAGATCTCAAGCCGGCCGAGATGGAGAAGCTGCTCGAGGAACAAGGCAAGTTGCAGGACGCCATCGAGGCGGCCAACGGCTGGGATCTCGACCGCACGCTGGAGATCGCCATGGACGCGCTCCGCTTGCCGCCGCCCACCGCCGACGTCACCAAGCTGTCGGGCGGCGAGCGCAGGCGGGTGGCGTTGTGCAAGATGCTGCTGCAGCGGCCTGATCTGTTGTTGCTGGATGAACCGACCAACCACCTCGACGCCGAAAGCGTCGCTTGGCTGGAGCATCACCTGCACGAATACCCGGGGACGATCGTCGCCGTCACGCACGATCGCTATTTCTTGGACAACGTAGCCGGCTGGATCCTGGAGCTGGATCGCGGCGCCGGCATTCCCTGGCAGGGAAATTATTCGTCGTGGCTGGATCAAAAGCAGAAGCGTCTGGCCCAGGAAGAAAAAACCGAGTCGGCGCGGCAGCGCACGCTGGCCCGTGAGCTGGATTGGGTCCGTGCTTCACCGCGCGCCCGGCAGGCGAAGTCGAAGGCCCGGCTGGCGGCGTACGAGCAAATGCTGGCCGAAGAGCAGAGCAAGCGCGAAGAGACGGTGGAGATCAGCATCCCGCCCGGCCCGCGCCTGGGTGACGTGGTGGTGAAGGCCGAGCACCTGAAGAAGGCGTACGGCGACAAGCTGCTGTTCGATGACCTGACCTTCAACCTCCCGCGCGGCGGCATCGTCGGGATCATCGGCGCCAATGGCGCCGGCAAGACCACGCTGTTCCGCATGATCACCGGCCAGGAAAAACCGGACAGCGGTGTCCTGCGCATCGGCGAGACGGTGAAGCTGGCGTACGTCGATCAAAGCCGCGACAGCTTGAAGGGCGAGAACACCGCCTTCGACGAGATCGCCCAGGGCGCCGAGTTCTTCGAGGTCGGCAAGCGCAAGATCCCGGCGCGCGCCTACGTGGCCGGTTTCAACTTCAAAGGATCGGATCAACAAAAGCGGGTGAAAGATCTGTCGGGCGGCGAGCGCAACCGCGTGCACCTGGCCAAGGTCCTGCGCAGCGGCGGCAACGTCCTGCTGCTGGACGAGCCGACCAATGATCTGGACGTCGACACCTTGCGCTCGCTGGAGGACGCCGTGCTGTCCTTCGCCGGCTGCGCGGTGGTGATCAGCCACGATCGCTGGTTCCTGGACCGCGTGGCCACCCACATCCTGGCCTTCGAGGGCGACAGCCAGGTGGTCTGGTTCGAAGGCAACTACCAGGACTACGAAGCCGACCGCCACCGCCGACTGGGCACGGCCGCCGACCAGCCGCACCGGATCCGCTACAAGAAGCTGACCCACTAACGGCGGCGCTTTCGGGCGGCGCGCGGAAAGCCCGAATCTGCGATACAATATTTGCGACATGATTCCATACGAGGATCTCGAGCGCGCTCTGGCCCGTTGGAAATCTCGTGCTCGCGACGGCGCGACCCCCGAGCCGACGGGCGAAGTGGAGCAGCTGGGGACGCTGCCTCACAACAACAACGGCCTGCCGCCACCACGCGAACAGACCGGCGAGATCGACATCGGCGACGAGGTGGTCGAGAGCATCGACGTCCATCAGTAGTCGAGCGCGGGATTTTCAGCCGTCAGCGCATCCACGGCGGGGCGACGGTCAGGCGAGGGCCGATGGCGCCGCTCGGGTGATCCCACAGCTGGCAGGTGACGGGCTGGTGGCGTTGGTCCAGGGCTTCGCAATAGTTGGTCAGGCGGCAGCGACGGATTTCATCGCCGCGTCCGAGCCGTACTTTTGTGAACCAATCCGGATCAGCCAGGCTCTGGCGCGCCGATGCGATGATGTCGGCGTCACCGCGGGCGAGGGCCGCTTCCGCCAGCGAGAAGGTGTTGATCCCTCCCGCTGCCACCACCGGCGTTTCATGGCCGGCCGCGCGCACCGCCGCCCGCACGGTCGACGCTGCCTTCAACTGACGGCCGAACGGTCCGCGGGTGTCCGAAAAAACGGTCGGCATGCACGCTTCCCCGCTGGGGCCGGTGTAGGGATAGGCGGCTTGTCCGACGCGCGGCTGGGCGGCGTCCTCGAACTTTCCCCCTTGCGACAGCGATAGGTAGTGGGCGCCGGCGCCGGCGAAGGCCACCGCGAAGGCAGCGGCGTCGTCGACGGTGTGGCCGCCGGCGATCGCCTCGTCTGAAAGGAACCGCACGCCCACCACGAAGTCAGCGCCGGTGGCGGCGCGCGCCGCCTGCAAGACGGCCACCGGCACCCGCTGGCGATTGTCGCGCGCGCCGCCGAAGCCGTCGCTGCGCGTGTTCTGCGTCGACAGAAACGATGCCAGCGTGTAGGCGTGGGCGGCGTGAATTTCCACGCCGTCGAACCCGGCGGCTTGCGCGCGGGCGGCGGCGGCTGCGAACAGCGGCGGCAAGGTCTGCGGCAGCGCGCGCACGCTCGCCTCGTCGGTGTCGGTCACGCGCTGGCGCAGGCCCATGGTCAGCGCCTCCCACTCGCGCCCGGTCAGCGCCGCCCGTTGCAGCGCGGCGGGCAAGGCGGACAGCGCGCGGCGGATTCGATCATCGGCGGCGGTCGCCATCGTCGGGTCGCTGGTCAGTGCGGCCAGCGCCCGGCGGTGGTCGTCCGTGACGGCCAGAAATTCGGCGAAAAACCGCGCCGGATCGGGCCGCCGTTTGATGGTCAGAAAATCCAGCAATTGAATGAAGACCAGGGTCTGTCCGCCGCTGCGCCGGCGAATCTCGTCGCAAAGCGCCCGGAGCCCGGGGACAAAACGATCGTCACCAATGCGCAGCAGCGGGCCGCTGGGCACGTCACGAATCCCCGTTGCTTCCACCACCAGCACGCCCGGTTGTCCCTCGGCGAAGCGTCTGTACCATTGCAACAGGGCAGGCGTCACCAGGCCATCGTCGCTGGCTCGCCAGGGAACCATCGCCGGCACCCAGGTGCGCGTGCGGGCCTGGCGCCCGCCGATCCGCACCGGCGAGAACAGGCGGGCGCGCGCCGCCTCCGCCGCCGACGGCCAGGCCTCGTCGGGCAGGGCGTGCTTGATCATCCGCCTGCGGTTCTAGAAATAAAAGCGCACGCCCAGCGCGCCTTCCAGATCGAAATCCAGCGGCAGGAGCAGCAGCACTGGGGCGACTTCGAAATAGATCTCCAGAAAGCCGGGGTTGCGGAACATGCCGTCCAATCCGATTGGCATGCGCGCGCCCAGATCAAAGTCGTGCTCGTACCGGTTGTTGTCGCTGAACGAATAAATGCGGCCGCCCGCGCCGATGTGCCAGTCCAGCTGGAACGGGCCTTTGACCAGGTTCGATTGCCACAAGTAATCCGCGTTGAAGCTGAACTCGCGGTAGGCATAGTCGCAGTGGATGCCGTCGACGTCGCAGTGCTGCAGTCCGTAGTGCTGAAAGCCCAGGCCGAAATCGACGGCGTTGGTGGGGCTGACCCACAGCTTGGCCACCAGGCCCGTCGGATCGCCCACCGCCAACCCCAGGCCGAACCGGCGCGAGTAGCCGACCTCGGTGGCGCGCGCTGCGGGGGCAGCGGCGACGCCGAGGAGGGCGACGACAAATGCGGTCACAACGGAGCGTTTCATGGGCGATATAGTACGGACGGTTTGCAGAGAGACAACAGGCTCGGACAGATTTGCGGCGGCGATCGGCGGACAATATGAGGAACGTCGTGAATCGCTTTCGACCGGGCGCGGCCGGCGTGGGCGCGGTTTTTGCCTTGTTTTTGGGCGTTTCCAGCGCTTGCCGGCGCGCCGATGATCGACGGCCGGCTGGTGGACCGCCGGCGGCCGCGACGCCCGCCAAAACGCCGGCCGCCAAAGTGGGGGCGCCCACCGCTTCGTATTTTCCGCCGCTGCCAGCGGCCTCTGACGCCGATCTGCTGCCGCCCGCCGCCGGTTTGCCGATCGACCGTCGGGCGGTTCAGGTGGTCGCCGGCAAGGAGCGCATCGTCGATGCTGGGCAGGCGGCCGCCGCCGGGCTGACCGTCGTCGATCTGTCCGACGGGTGGGCACCGGCGGTGTTTGCCGACGGCACCGCGCCCGACGGCAGCTTGCTGCCCAATCGCTATCGGGCGGTGTTCACCGGTCTGGCGGCGAACCGCACCGACGGTGATGGCCAGCCATTGGCGCCGGGCGAGAAAAATTATCTCGAGCTTTACGGCATCCCGCCCACGCTGTCGGTGCTGCGCGAACGATTTTTGGCCGACGCCGACCGGACCTGCGATCCGACCTTCAACCTGGGTGCGCTGCTTGCCGTCGACGCCATCGAAACCTGGGGCGCCACCACCGAGCAGAAGGAATTGAACAAGCAACACTTCCGCGCCCAGCGTCTGGAGACGGCGCGCGCGCAGGCCGACGCCGAATCGCTGGAGGCGCTGGCAGCGGCGGATCCGCGTTATGCCAGGGACGTCAAAGCCCAGCGGCGCGCCGAGGCCGAGCACGCCTCGTTCGCCGAGGTGGAGAAGCGCCTGGCCTGCGAGGGGCTTTTGGATCTGGGCAAGCACAAGGCCGGGCACTACGACAGCGTGATGCGGCTGGCGATGTTCGATTTTCAGCAGAAGCACACGGTGATCGATCAGGCGGACATCAAGCGATCGACGCTGGAGGCGCTGTCCCGCCCGCTGCTGGTCAATGACTATGCGGCCCTGCGCCGGGTGCTGGGCGAGCGCGCGGCGCACGCTGGCGCGATCATCGAAGACGGATCGTCGTCGACGGCTGGCAATGCGCCGGCCACGTACCTGGGCGCGGACGGCGCCCGCCACGCGGTGCCGGATCTGGTCAACCAGGCCACCGATTCGCTGATGGCACGACTGGGATTGGCCACGCCGGAGGACGCCCTCGACTTCTTTCGCCGGCATCCGGCGGCGGATTTTCGCTGGCTGCGCGCGGTGGCGCGTTTTCCGCCGCTGCCCGAGTACTACGGCGCCGAGATGAACCTGTCGGCCGAAATAGACCGCGGCGATATCTGGTACGACTTTCCGTTCAACGACGCGGGCGTGCGTCAGCCGCAACCGCGCGAGCGTTTTCCTTCCTTCACGTTGTACGTCAAATGGCGCGGCGAGCGCGTGCCGTTGGTCCACTGGCGCACCACCATCGGCGGCTGGCGATCGGAGCTCGGCTCTGACGGGCAGGAGTATTACCGGTACAAAGATTCGGACGTCGGCCCGCGGGTGTGGCGGCACATCGTGGCGGCGCCGGTGTGGATCCCGCCGCCGTCGTCGCCTGTCGGATCGATGGTGAAAGAGAAGAAGGTGAACGGCGCCTTCGTGAAAGTGACCAACTACGACGAGACCGGGCCCGGTTATCTGTCGGCGTACGGCCTGGCGGCGGCCATTCACGAGCAGATGCACAAAGGCCCGGACGGCGTCACCTATTTCGACAACGGCATCCGCACGCACGGCTCGTTCGATTACATGTCGCTGCGCGGGCGCTTTTCGCACGGCTGCCATCGTCTCTACAACAACCTGGCGGTGCGGCTGTTCTCGTTCGTGCTCAAGCACCGGCGGGTGCGCACGCTGGGGCCGATCGCTCTCGGTTTTCGGCGGACATTTTTCTGGAAAGGGGAGGCGTTCGAGATGCGCTTGCCCAGCCGCGGTTTCTATTTCGAGCTGACGCCGCCGCTGCCGATTGAGACGCTGGAAGGGCGGGTGAGAGGCCAGCAGCCCAAACCGCTGACCGGTTACCTGCGCAAGCCCGGCGTGAAGTATGCCGGCGCGGCGCCGCCCGCGGTTTCCAATTCACCCGAGAGCAAGGCGGCGGGCGGCGGGGAGGCGCCGTGAAGGCGACATTTCGCCGGCCTTTGGGCCGGTTTTTGTCGATCGCCGCGCTGGCCGTGGTGGGCGCCGCCTGCCAGCGCGCGGCGCCACCGACGACGAATCGATCATTGGCAGCGGCGCCGCCACCTCCGGTGCCGATCAGCGCGCCACCCACGCCGGCCGCGCCTGCTACGGAAACTGATTCGCCGCTGGTCGCCGAGCCGAGCGATCGCGATCCGCGTTCGCAGACAGTGACGATCAAGGTGTTGGTCGACGCCAAACGAAAAGCGCACGTTTTTTGGGGACGCAAAGATCTCGGCGAGGCGCCGCTCGAGTTGCAGCGCCCGCGCGACAGCGGCCCGATGGACCTGGTGGTCAGCGCGCCGGGGTTTCTGCCGCTGCACACGCGGGTTTTCACCGACCGCGACGACAAGCTGTTTTTGCGGCTTTTTTCCCTGGAAGAGGCGCCGCAGATGCTGGGATACGCGTCGGCCGCCGCCGCCGATCGCGCCCTCGATCGCGATCATCCGCAACGTCGATCACCCTGAACGCGGCGCAAAATCCAGCCTTTTTCTCGGTGGCGGCGCACGCTCTCGTCGAGAAACCCGTCGTTTTTGCTTCCAAGTTGATCTCATCTCCCGTAGATTCCCGGCAACTTTTTGATCCCGGCACGTCCGGAAAAGGGAGAGAAGGCATGGCCAAGCTACTTTCGAAGTCCGAGCTCATTCAGAAACTCGCCGAGGAGCACGCCGATAAATTGACCCGCAAGGACGTCAAGGGTGTCCTCGAGACGCTGGCTCAGGTGGGGTACAAGGAGCTCAAGAAGACCGGCACTTTCCTGGTCCCCGGTCTGGCGAAGTTCGTCGTCATCAAGAAGCCGGCGACCAAGGCCCGCAA